>CAZANL010000385.1:0-5183 GCA_964486115.1 uncultured Planctomycetota bacterium | reverse complement strand
GGCTACGACGGAAAGGACTTCGAACTCAACTTGGCGCTGGCGCGGCTGGACCGGCAACTCGGCCGTTCGGCAAAGGCCTTCTCGCGGCTCGGGAAGATACTGGACCGCGAAAAAGGACTGCTTCCGCTGAGTATCGAGAAGGCGCTGTTTGCCGAGGGGCAGGTGTCGACCTATGGCAAACAAACACGCCGATCGACCAATCGGTACCGTCCCTCGGGGTATTTCCGGGTCTATCTGGAGGTCGAGAATTTTGTACTTTCTGGGGGTGGAGAGGAACCCTACAATGTTCGCTTCAAGATCCACCTGAAGATCTATACCGCCGGCGGCGAGCAGTTCCAGTGGAAGGACTGGCTCATACCCAAGGTGGTCAAGGACACGTTCAGGTCTCATCTGAGGGACATCTGGATGCCAATCACCGGCTATTTCCCAGCGAAGATTCCCGCCGGCGACTATGAGTTGATCATCGAGTTGGAAGACGAGAACAAAAAGGAAAACCAGCGAACCGTCAAGCGCCTGCCATTCGTGATCGTCGGCAGCTGAAACACACATTCGAGGGGGAAGCACAGGATGGAGTTCTTTCTGGACACCGCCAACATCGCGGAGATCAAAGACGCACAGGATGCGGGCCTGCTCGACGGCGTCACCACCAATCCAAGCTTGATCGCCAAGGAAGGCGGTGGATATCTGGAGACCTTGGAGAAGATCTGTCAGATCGTCGTCGACAAGCCAGTCAACGCAGAATGCGTGGAGCGGGACTACCAGGCGATCGTCGCCGAGGGTCGCGAGTTAGCCAAGATCGCCGACAACATCTCGGTCAAGATCCCACTCGATCCCGACGGATTGAAGGCCACCCGCGCACTCTCGGAAGAAGGCATCCCGGTCAACAACACCCTCTGCTTCAGCCCAATGCAAGCACTGCTGTCGGCCAAGAGCGGTGCAACCTATATCAGTCCTTTTGTCGGACGTCTGGACGACATCTCCCAAGAAGGGATGGAGTTGATCGAACAGATCCGGCTGATCTACGACAACTACGGAATCGCGACCAAGATCCTCGTCGCCAGCATCCGCAACCCGACTCATGTGCTGACCTCGGCACTGATCGGGGCGGACATCGCCACTTTGCCTCACAAGGTTCTGCAACAACTCTACAGACACCCGCTGACTGACAGCGGCATCGAGCGATTTTTGGCGGATTACGAGAAGATCCCCAAGGAAGCCCTCCAGAGCTAGGCGTCCACTGCGCCGCTACGACCTACACAATCACACGGAGGAGTCGGATGCGGTCGTCCAGCACTGGCTAGCCGCGCTGACCGACGCCCGCGAGTGCTACGTCAAGGCGCGCGACTCACTGTTCCAGGCCACCCGCGTGCGTGGCCTGGACGGATTGGCAATCACCAACCACGACCGCATCGGCGATGCCCTGCGCATCGCCGAGCGCTATCCCGAAGAGGTGATCGTCGGATGTGAATACTCGGTCGGCGGTGGACCGGGCTACCTGCTGCACGTGGTGGTGCTCGATGTCAGCGGCGCGTTACATGAGCAGCTGGATCAGGTCCGCCACTGGGGACTCGAGCCGTTTGTCCAGGCAGTCCAGCAGGCCGAGCGAGGCTACTACCTGGCCCATGTGGCGTGGGGTTTGTTCCACGACAAGCCAATGACTCCCGAGGTCGTTCACGGTTGGCTGAAGCACTTCACCACGATCGAGGTGCTCAACTCGACACGCACTCGCGAAAACGACTTGGCGCGCAAACTGGCCCGCTATTATGGGCTGATCGGCGTAGGCGGCAGCGACGGCCACGAGCTGGCCTCGATCGGCCGCGCCTGGACCGAAGCCCCGGACGCGACCAGCAAGCAGCAGTTTCTCGCCGCCTTCAAGGCGGGGAAAGTCCAGCCCGGTGGCGAAGGTGGCGGGGTCGCACACTTCAGCCGGTCGATCCAGTCGATCACGACCGGGTTTTACCTGTCGGAATGGGACCGCATCCGCTCGGCCGACAGCCTGGCCGGCTACCTCAGGCAAGCCGGACCGCTGATGCTGGCACGTCATCTCCTGGAACTATTGATGTTGCCCCACCTGAGTTACCTGCCACACATCAGCAGTATCCGGCAGGTGGATCAACTGGAAGCGGATGTCGATCGCCTGGAGCGGGAATATCTGCTGTTCCTGAAGCAACGCGCCATCCAGCGGTCGCTGGACCCGCAGGCCGGCCAGTCGGCGGAGCGCGTGGTCACCTTGAAGGCCGAGCTCGCCCGCATATACGAGGCCTTCCGCGAGCCAGCTCCGTGACCCCATCCGCTAGACTATCGCCGATCGGCCTCGAAACACTGGATATCGACTGGCCCGCTCTCACGGCACCCCTCGTCAGCCACCTCCCGGATGCCCGGTCCCCCGTACCAATCACGATCGTCGGCGCGACACGGCCCGAGGCGCATTATTTGATCGACCTGCTTTCCGAGTGGCCTGAGCACTTCGACCTGCTGGCGATAGATTCCACTCGACGTCCGGTCTACCTCAGTGCGCGCCGCTACCGCGCCGTGGCTTACCGACGGACCTGCGACCCGGTACCCTGTTCCGGCCCGGTCTTCCTGCTGGATGGCCCACAACGGGACATCGACCCGCAGATGGGTCATGCCCGCTTCCTGCTGCGCAACCGGCGCTGGATGGCGTTGGATTCGGTTCGCCTGGTCCTGTTGACCGGGATGGCGCACCCCGAACCGGATGCCGCCGACCTGCTCTGTCGTGAGCTGGAGAACTCTGCGCGCCAGCTGGCCTGCGCCGACCGGAAAATCACCGTGCTGAGAACTCCCCCACGATATGGCCCGCTCGGCGACGGCGGACTCAACAGCATCGCCTATTTGATGGCGTGCGGACTGCTGCTGGCGCCCCCAGGTCAGGACAGCACACCGATCGGACACGTGCATCTTGCGGACCTGGCACGGGTGCTGCTCGGGCTCGCCCTGCAACCGACCGAGGCACCCTATACCCTGTGCGAATGGGGACCACCTCCAACACCGCTGGCCGGTTTGTTAGCGGCCATCGATGGGCTGGTCGCTCGGGACCACCTGCTCGGCGAGCCCTCTGGTCTGGCCCGGCTGTTCGGTCTCGGCTATCAGACCGACTGGTCCCCCCCGCACAAACTAGCGCGCGGGCTGCCCCGCCTGCGTCAACGGATCGAGCAAATGCTCGATCCGATCCGGTACCGTCGCACACTCGATTTGTTTGGCCCCGATGAGCTGGACCAGCTGTTCCGACCCTCTTCAGCTCCGAACACGGGCCCCCTGACAGACCGGCTGGGCTTTCAGCCACTAGAACCGCTGGCCGGCCTGGATCAGACCGTGACCTCCGGGCAAACATGCGGGTGGCGCCCTTACCGGGTCCCCGTCGAGACACGGGCCAACGCGAGCCGCGAGCGCTGGCGGGCCGCACAGGTGGAGCACATCCTCGACACGCTGGAGACCTACGACCCGGCAGATGGACGATCCCGCCGCCGCACCGTCGAGTTGCCAGCGGGCAACATCACGATCGACATCCACAGCTTGCACATTCTGCTCGAGACGATCCAAAAGCAGGGTGTCGGACAGTTGATGAGAGAAGGGCTGGAAGACCTGCTGGCCCGCGGAATCCCCGGCGTCCTCAAGGGGCTGCGAGACGCCACCAGCGACTGGGCTCGCTACGCCGCAGAACAGACGCTCGAGGGGGATCTGCCCTTGCTCTCTCGCGGGCTCAAGGCCTTGCGCCTGATCGGTGGGGAGTTGCTGGGGAACCCGGGCCGACACATGCGACGGACGTTGCTGCTGCAGCTGTTCAATGGGATGGACCCCCGGCTGACACGGCTCGCTCCGCTCCAACAACTGCTGCCCGACCGACGTATCGGGCTGCTCCTGGATTCGGAGCTGGGCACGGTGGGCATGGTTCTGGCCGCTCGGAACGGGCGCCTGGACGCCTCCTTTCCTCGACAGAAAGTGGATCGCCTGGCACGATTTGCCTCTCCCGAAAAGCGGCTGAATGAGTTCCGCAAGGAGCAGAAACTGGATGCCGCAGCGCACTCCTCCTTGAACACGGTATTGGAAGATATCCGCCAGGAGAAGCTGATCTCACGCTTGCTGCACCCCGGTGACCGATATCAGATTGCCGGCGCCACGACCCATTTTCGTCTTCTTTCGAAAGAGATGTTCTCCACCCCCTACGCGCGAACCCTGTTCACCGATGAGAAAGGGCGGGTAAAGCTGGGCATCTCGACCACGGGGGCCAGCGTGAGCGTCCTCTCCGAACAGGAGATGGAGTGCTACGAACGCCTGCGCATCGAACTGGCGGACGGAAATCCGGAAACCCTCGGCGAACTGCTCAGCGTCCCGCCACAGGGATCGATACGCGTGCTGAGCCTGACCGCCACGCGCAAACTGCTCGCCGAGGTGCTCCGACCGACAACATTAGGACGGATCATGGCCGCGCTCGAGCGTCGCGCGGCACGCTCAAGACGCTCATCCGGCGACCCGGAGGAGCAGTCATGAGCCTGCTCGACCCGCTCAAGACTCAACTGGCGTCGGGCGAAAACCCGCTCTCGCTGCCCTACCTGGATTTGCAGATCAGTCGCGCGGACCTCGGCCGCCTGCTAGCCCGGTTGGTCGGCGAGGACCGCGCCTGCCATCTGGCCCAAGAAGCTGCTCTGATCTTGCGCGGCGGCACGGTGGAATTCCTCCCCGAACCCAGTGGAAGAGAGGGTGTCCACTTTGAAATAGACGAATCAGCGCTCTGGGATCTACTGCCTCCTGAGGCAGATCTGTTCGACCGACTAGCGGCGCTGATCCGACTGATCGGCTCGGCCCGCTCAGAGCTAGGATTGACGGTCACGCCCACGCCCCGTGGCACCGCGGTCCAATGGGCTGACTACATCCAACTGCCTGCCCGGCTGCTGGGACGCATGCTGCGTGCACTCCTTCCGCAAAATGCCAGCCTACTGCTCGCTTACCAAGAAACTGACCAGTGCTGGACCATGCGACTCAAGGGAGGCCGACTGCGGATCTCCTCCTGCCCCGCCGTCAGTGGGCTGGACCGGCAACTGCGCAGCCTGCGAATCGGCCACCAAGTCGACCTGGCCATCGGATGTGACAGCAACGGCAGCTGGGCGGTCTCGACACCGCTGGAACTCGAGGATCTGCTCACGCTGATCCGCAAGCTGCCACAG
>CAZANL010000384.1:0-5197 GCA_964486115.1 uncultured Planctomycetota bacterium | reverse complement strand
GGGCGGAATCCTGAAAAGGCGGCTTGACCGCACGGGACGGTGGGTCGAGGGAGGACACCGATGTGTTTTCTTCTCGAGGACCCGGCCGGAGGGACCGCCTTGGATGTCAAGCTGATCAAAGATCTGCTACGCTGCTACATCCAGCGGATGGAGTGGCACCGCAGCCCAGCGAACGAACGTGAGGGGCGGTCTGGTCCCTCGCTAACCGGAGAAGACCATGAAACGCATGCCTGTCGTCCTTGTTGCTGTTGCCGTTGCGCTACTGCTCGGTGGGTGCGGGAAAGATCCGGACGCGCAGCTGGCCGAGAAGGTCAACAGCGACCCCAACGCCGAGGTCATCAAGCTTGGCGGCAGCGAGATCACCGACGCCGGACTGGCGCACCTCGCAGGTATGTCCAAGCTGAAGAAGCTCGACTTGCGCAAGACCAAGATCGGCGACGACGGGCTGACCCACATCAAGAGCCTCGCCACGCTGGAGGTCCTCGTCTTGCGGAACACCCGGGTCACGGACGCCGGGCTGGCCAAGATCAAGGATCTGAAGAACCTGCGCAGCCTCGACCTGGAGAGCACCAAGATCACTGGCGGAGGGCTCGCGCATCTTCAGCAGCTGACCAAGCTGCAAACCCTGGACCTGTACAATACTCGGGTCACGGACGCCGGACTCGCGCACCTCCAGGGGCTGACCAGCCTGAACAAGCTGATGCTCTACCAGACCAAGATCACCGACGCTGGACTGGCCCACCTCAAGGGGCTGAACGACCTGCAACATCTCGGCCTGATGGACACCCCGATCACCGACGCCGGGCTGGTGCAGCTGAAGGATCATTCGAGCCTGCAGCATCTAGACCTGAGAAACTCCCGGATCACCGACGCCGGGCTGGTCCACCTCAAGGGACTGACCAAGCTCAAAGAGCTGTATCTGCACGGCACGAAGGTCAGCAAGGCGGGCTACAAGGACATCGAGAGAGCCCTGCCCAACTGCGACTTCAAGAAGAAGTAGATCAGGAAAAACGCACATCCGATGCTCTCAAGCAACCAGACAGCACATGCCTCGGGCAAGGCCAAGCCGCGCTCAGTCCGCCAACTGCTCGAGAAGAGTCCGAGGCCTTCGCTGCGGGATGAGGACTTAGTGCACAGGCTGATCTTCCCTGAAATCTAGCCATGCAACTAAGCCACGTAGACTCGGGGAGTGAGGTTGTACCGGACTGAATTCAGTGCAATTCCACCGCAGTTTGCCTAACATGACTTTACAGTGCGGCCCGGCGGGGCAGCTTTTTTCCCGGGGATGGTTTTCTTGTTCGAAGGAGGTACTCGCATGACCAGATCGCGGGATAGCAAGCGGGCCCGATCGAGAGGCAGAAAAGCTGGCCGATCGACTGAGGGGGAGGCACCTCGATCCCGAGCCAGGAATCGATCGCGCTCTCGCGAGTCATCGCCGGGTGGCAATCCTGTGGTAGAGAAGGTCGTCCCCGGGATCCTGATGATAGTCGGGGTGGGGATCATCGTTGCGGGGGTTCTTGGCCTCCAGAAGGCCCAGGACAGTGCTGATTGGCCCGAGGTTTCGGGCCGCATTCTCTCCTCCAGTGTGGACAGCAGAATGAAAAGCGGCTCCATAAACCAGAAACCCAAGAAGCGAAATCGAAAGAGACGTCTCTATTTCCCCAAGATTCGTTACGAGTACTCCGTGAAGGGCAAGACTTATACCGGAACGCGGATCTCTTATGGCGACTCGGAAAGCGAGAATCAAGCGCGCGCCAGACGGATCTCCAATCAGTATTCAGCGGGGAAAGAGGTGAGGGTTTTCTATAGCCCTTCCGATCCGCAGGAGTGTTTGCTCGAGCCGGGAGTGAAGGGGCAGACCTGGTTCCTGCCGCTCTTCGGGATACTCTTCTGTGGGGCAGGGGGAGTGATGGCCTTTTCAGGGTTTCGATCGAAGTAGAGTCGGTAGGGATCACTGCAGCGCCTTGCTCGCGGCCGGTGCAGGAAGATAGGGCGGGGGTTCATCGTCGGTGGACTTGGCCGCAAGGATGGGTGAAGTCGGCCACGGGGCCTTGCAGCGGTGGGCTGGGTGTGGCGGCGGTATCGTGGTTCAGACCGACCCCGTGTATCTGGACAGTGACCGCCTGCTGGACAGCGACCGGCTCCGGGGCGATGCCTTCAGGAAGACGGACGCACGCTAGACCGAGGCCGCGCTCGAGCAGCAGCAGCGCCAGGGCCTTTCGGCGAACTCTAGCGCCTTGGAGGGTGGCCTTGTCGTTGGTCTCGGTCGCTTTCCCGTCAATCCACTTCAATCCCGGGACCTGGCGGTCGGTGCGCTCGACACGATGGAGGCCGAGGGTAGCGCATGGGGCAAGATCCGCACAAGCTGTTCGAACTGGCCGAGCAGCACGGGTGCTCGGCCAGCTGTTTTCGCTGTCGTGCCCAGTTCTACATCAGCAAGTACGAGATGACGCAGGCTCAGTGGCGTCATCTAACGGGGAAAAACCCCAGTGCTTTTCTCTCCGGAGAGAAGCATGGCAAGAAGCTGATCACCAGCCGCAATCCAGTGGAACTGGTCGGCTGGGACGACTGCGCGAAGCTGCTGCACAAAATTGGACTGCAGCTACCGACTGAGGCGCAGTGGGAGTATGCGGCCCGGGCCGGGACGCATACGAGCTGGCCCTACGGCGATTCAGTCGAAGACCTGCAGGGCAAGGCCAACCTTGCCGACCTGACAATGAGGCCCTACAAGCCAGCCTGGCCTTACAATCGTAAGCTGGAGGACGGCCATCTCGTTCATGCCCCTGTGGGGTCGTTTCTTGCCAACCCCTGGGGCCTTTTCGATGTGGCGGGCAACGTGTGGGAGTGGTGTCGAGATCGCCACACTTCCTATCGCGCCCCGGCCAGAGAGCGGGACGGTCTACGCGACGATAAGGCTTCTCGCAAACGCGTCTTCCGCGGCGGTTGCTTGCGCTCCACCGCCCGGGATGTACGGTCTGCTAAGCGCCAGCAGACCGACCCGGCCCGACGCGTCAACACCATCGGCCTGCGTCCCGCCCTGAGCAGCACAAGATAACTGCACGGCCTTGGTGCATGGCCCCTCCGGACCACTTCTGGGAACCGGGAACGATCCACCCAGAACTCTACTTCAGCGAGCTTCCGCGCCCGCAAAGCACGACAGGCCGCCAGAACGGCGGCCCCTAAATTGCATTGCTTACTTTAGTGGCTCCCCGTAGTGGACACGTTTCGAACTCTCGTGGCGCACGGCCGATAGAAGTGAAGGCCAGTTCGTCATCCAGGCCCTCAACCGGACCAACGTCAACGTCTACAGGCTTGCATCGCGTCCGAAGCGGTATAGATAGAGAGGCGGTATAGATAGATAGATAGGACTCACAACGAGAGGATGACCCTTGGCTTTCACACCGAGTAAAGACCACAAGCGCCGGGAGCGTGACCAGAAAAGGCTAGAGAAGCGCATGGCTCGTGAGGCCGCGAAGGCGGAAAAGCTGGCTGCCGTGCGAGCCACCCAGCAGGCGGCCGCCGAGGAGGCGGGCAGGAAGCGCGAGGCTGAACTCGAGGCCGAGCTCGAAGCCGAGTTCGAGGCGGAACTCCAGGCCGAGATCGATTCAGAGCAACCTTCCGAAGGGGCCGAGTGAGCCTCCCGCTCCGGGTGCTCTGCTCATTAGACCGGGAACTGGTGACCTGTTTACGCCCCCATTGTCTCTCAGAACGCAACAGCCGCCAGAACGGCGGCCCGTGAATCTAATGACTTACTTTAGTGGCTCCCCGTAGTGGAACGCTGGATGAACCACTTTGGTCGGCCCCAGCACCCAGCGGTCTGCTTCACCTGGCATTGCCTCATCCGCTCCCAGGGCAAGAAACGCATGCTGTAGAGCATCGTCAGTGATCCTGTCGGTCACAAGGCGGACGCCCCGCTGCACTACGACCTCTCATGAATGTTTCGTGTCTGCTCTCGGCGGATGTGTCGCTCGTCCGGGTGCCAGATCAAGTGAGAGACAGGCCGCCTGGGAGCAGCCCGTCAGCTGAATAATCTGGAGAACCTCATTAGCACCACCTACGGGTGCCCTTGGTGGCCCACAGGTGAAGCTGCTTTAGCTTGTTGAGTCCCTCGAGGTGCGCCAGCCCGGCGTCGGTGATCTTGTCGCAGTAGGCCAGCACGAGCTTTATTCAGGTTGTCGAGGCCCTTGAGGTGCGCCAGCCCGGCGTCGGTGCTCTGGGTGTCCCACAGGTGAAGCTGCTTTAGCCTGGTGAGTCCCCCGAGGTGCACCAGCCCGGCGTCGGTGATCTGAGTGTTGGCAGGTTGAGCCGGAACTTGACATCTCGGTCAGGGGATAGCAAACGAGTAGACACCGGCGCATTCGGAAACCTGCCGATACCGTACAGAGATGCCTGCCTCTTCACATGCTTCGAGAATCTCCGCCGCGCACCAGTAGTGCTCGGAGTGGTCCCATCGGCCGGCCCAGGCCTCTCGTGCGCGATCGTGAGTTGCTCGATCCCGAAAGCTGATGTCTCCGACAAGCAGTTGTCCGTTGGGGTTCAGCCGATCGAGGAACTGGTGAATCAAGGCGAGTTTCGTCCGATCGTCGAACTCGTGGAAGACATAGCTTGAGACACAGATGTCGAAACCACCCTCGAGTTCCGGGGGGAGTTCCGAAGTCAGGTCGGTGGCGATCAACCGGGCCTTTCCCCCGAGATGTCTGTGGGCCACGGCCAGCATCTGGTCGGAGAAATCGATCCCCCACAGGTCGCAATCGAATTTCCGGAAGCGGGCAAGCAGGCTTCCGGCCCCGGTGCCGATGTCCAGTACGCGTGCGCCTGCGAATGGTCGGGAAAGCTCGACGATCGCGTCGAGGAGTTGATCATAACCCTTGAACGGGAAAAGATCTTCTCGCTGACACTCCTCGATCGCATGCTCGTAGCTGACGGCCCAGCTTTGGAACAACTCCTTGCGGTGATTCATGGTCCCTTGTCCCGCTAGCCCGCGAGGCGAGCTTGATTGAGGGTGACCAGGTTTTCCCGGAGCAGTTTGCTCGAGAGAAATCTGGTCACACCCTCCTCGAGTCGCTTGAGTGCTCCTGGAATGTCATCAGCGCACTCCCTGATCACGGCTTGCAGCGAGATGATGGTCGCCTGGAGTTGCTCGGACAAACCACGTAGCTCGATACCCTTGACCTGCCCCGGAAACATGTACCAGGTG
>CAZANL010000383.1:4926-5237 GCA_964486115.1 uncultured Planctomycetota bacterium | reverse complement strand
GCTGCCCTGCAGGACCCGGACCGTGTGAGCGCCCGGCAGGCCTGTCCTTCGGAGGATGCCCCACGGTGCGACTCGCCTCGCCGCAGCACCATCCAGCTCGACCTCGATCGGATCGGCTGAGTTGTTGTCGACGTAGATCTGGGCCACTCCCTGGTTTTGGGTCCCGCCCCTGCACCCACATCCTGGTCCACCACGACACGCGACGGCCACTCGGCGGGAACCCCATCGCCCGCCAACACCCACGTCAGTCACGTCGCCTTGCCTCGCCTCCTGCGTGGGCGAACGCATCGCCTGCTGACGAAGACCCCAGA
>CAZANL010000383.1:0-4916 GCA_964486115.1 uncultured Planctomycetota bacterium | reverse complement strand
CAGAACAGATCTGCGGTCAAACAACAGGACAGGACCAGAAGGAGCGACAGCGGACTGCGCGCACCGCTCCATAAAAACGTACGCCCGCGCCAGCACGGCCCGTCCCAGAGCTGCTCGCCGCATTGCGGACAGCACTCCCGCCGGAACACGTTCGCCGACCAGGCACGCCCACAGCGACAGGCACGACGCAAGCCATGCCAGCGCAGCTGGGCAATGACTGCCGCGATCAGCAGCCAGGTCACCGCGACCCAGGCCTGTGCCAGCAACGTCCCGCGCCAGGCAATCTCCAAGGGATACGTATACGTGGCGACTTCCCCGACCCACAAGGTATCCCTCCAGCCTTCCGCACTGAAGATGTCAAACCCGCCGAAGCTGGCATGCAGCTCGTTCCGGTTGGGTGTGAGCGCGATCAACAGGATGGTGACCGGCAGCGACGCGACGGCGATCCACCTCGGTGTGAGTCGACGGCGCCAGTTGCGCCATCCCAGCACCAGGTGCCAGAACGCAACGCCGACCCAAATCCAGAGTGTCGGCCCGAGCACCGCGAACACCCGGAGCATCTCCTGAACCATCGGTCCGGTGGCGCTTCGACTGGAGAAATAGTGGGGCTGGATCCAGGCCAACTCCTGCAGCTCCAGCCCCACCGAGGCGGCCCACGGCTCGAGCCGGTCAGATGGCAGGTCACGTATCCGGGCCAGGTTGGCCGTCTGTTGGACCTGCTCCACCAGGACTGCCTGGCCCGAACACTCGAGCAGGTGAGCAACCGCGCAGCGGTTGCCCTCCGGCCCGACGAACACCGGCGTGCGCCGCCAGCGCATGACCTCGTTTCTGGGAAACCGGCCCATCTCCCGATAGCGCGCCAGCTCAACCAGCTGCCGCTCACGGGCCCGACGCAGTTGCGGCGTGAGCCCGGCCGGTGAGCGCCCGCGAATTCGCAGCAAGGCCCGCCGCAGGTGAGCGCGGACCAGCATGTTGGCGGGCTGGTGAAAAAGACGGTCTCTCGTCCTGCCTCTCAACCGACCAAAACGCTCGCCGCTTTTTAAGCAGCCCCACATGCCGCCGGCCTCTGGCGAGCAACGACGGCCCACCTCGTGCAATCGGTGGCCCAGCGACACTGAGTCCCCGACGCGTGCGGCCATCGGCTGCCTGGCGGCAGCCCAACACCCGCTGCCCGGCCGCTGCTAGTGGTGCCGGCAGAGGGGGCCCCTTGGCGGCTGATTCGAAAAACGAGAGGTAACTTCGATAGCGCCTCCGGGAATTACTGTTCAGAGGGGTGCAGCAGCAACACGACAACGGAGAGACTAATGAGACGTGACCACAAGACCATTCGGGCTGGCATCTTCCTCGGCGGTGCCTGTCTGATGCTACTGCTTGGCATGGGCCACGGCGATGCGCCCAGGCAGCCCAGGCTGGCTGGGGTGCCTGGCCGGAGTATGGCGCGCTCGGCGGACAGCGACCTCGCGGCCCCGGCTGCCCCAGCCCGTCGTTGCCGAGGGGCCTCAGCGGCATCCGCTCACGCCGTCCACCCTGCGCAATCGGGCATCCGGAAATCGCGTGACTTGCGCAAGGGCGCACGGGCGGAGACGCCGCTGGTGAAGCGATTGAACGCACTCATTGCGCTACGCGAGCGCACGGACCCGCTTGTCGCCACACGGCTTCTCGACTATTACCTGGCCGAACCAGACATGACGCTGCGGAAGATGACGCTGACCAGCTTGGCCTTCCGCGGGCGGGGCGATCCACAGGCGCGATCCTGTCTGATGCGTATCGCACGGGAGGAATCGGACCAAGACCTTCGCAACGTGGCATTGGTCTTGCTGCGCCAGATCCGGCTGCCCGGCCGGCGCTAGCAGCAGCGCCCCAGAATGACTCAAGGCACGACACGCAGACGACCCACCCCTACGATTAAACTCCGATAAAAATGAGGGCTCCGACATGTATTCTCCCAAGACACTCTTTGTCATCCTGTCCCTGATACTGAACCTGGCCTGTGGAACCCTGCCCCTGCTTGCAAGGCAGGACAACCGCCAAGCGCCCGCCGCGGATCGGCAAAACACCCCGGAACAGCAGGCCCTGCTCTTCGCGCTCAAGGATCACTTCGTGATTCATGGTGGCCGCTTGGTGCCACGGACGGGGTATGCCTGGCAGGCCATGCTGGATGAGTTCGCTCAGTACATGGCCGGCACGAAGGGACCGGTCACAGCCACCTTCATGGGCCGGAAGATCGTCTGGGGCAGGGGCGTGGTCAACAGCTCGGAGAACAACGCGATCGTGATTGCCACCGGTGGTGCCAACGGTGACGCCACTGCAAATGCGACCGGTGCGGGTTCGGACGCAGTGGCCAACGGAACGGATGGGGTGAGCGGCAACGCGTCTGCCACTTCGTCGACCGGTAATGCCGACGCGGTAGGCGGCAGCGGCAGCGGAGCCAACAACGGCGGGGATGGATCCGCAACCAGCAGCGGTAGCGGAGGGGGGGCCTCGGCGTCTGGCGGAAGCGGCGGTCCTCAGGGTGGTAGTGGCGGGACGGGGACCGCCCAGAGTAACGGCGCTGGCGGGGTCGCCGCTGCGGCCGGCGGGAACGCTTCAGGTGGTGGCAACGGTGGGGCAGGCTTCGCGACGGCCGGCGCTAACGGGACCACCAGCGCGTTTGGTGGGAACGCTTCAGGTGGCGGAAGCGGTGGAGCAGGCACCGCGACGGCCGGCGCTGGCGGGAGCGCCAGCGCGTTTGGTGGACAGGCCTCGGGCAGCGGCAATGGTGGCAACGCGACCGCCGACGCCGGCGGCGCGGCCCACACCACCGGCGCGGCGACCGCGCAAGGTGGCAACGGTGGGGGCGGAATCACGGGCGGCAACGGCGGGCATGCGACTGCGAACGGCGGCACCGCGGCCGCGACCGGCGGCAACGGTGGAGCAGGCAGCCCGGCGGGCAGCGGTGGCAACGCGTACTCCAACGGTACCCCGCACGCGGGTGCTGGAGGCGCAGGCACCAACGGCAGCCCCAGCGGAGCGCCTGGCACTGCATACATGACGCCGTATTAAGAAAGCAATGGAGGCCTGGTGGCTCGTCTGCGGGGAAGCATCCCCGTGGGCGAGTTTGCTTGCGAGAGTCGCTTGATCGTTCGCCAAGGGCAACGCTACCCTGGGGGGTGCGATCGCCTCCCGCCGCGCACAGCCCAAGGACGTGCGCCAGTGCGCCTCCGAAATCCCGCAGAACGCCTGGAAGTTACCGCGGGCTGGTAACAAGGGATAACCAACCTCGCCGCAACCCTCAAACAACCGCGCTAGGCCGACGCGTAGGCCCCGGGAAAGACTTGCCGGGCCACTTCATCGGGGACCGGCTCGACCCGCGCGGCGCAGACCTTGTACTCACCGGTGCCGGTCACCGCGTCGCCGGCGTCGGTGGTCAGGTCGTTGGTCCGCGCTTCCGGGAAGTGGAACGGCATCCAGATACCGTTGCGCTTGACCTGTCGGCTGATCATCGCGCGGCAGCGCACCGACCCGCGGCGGGTGACGACATCGACCAGCGCGCCGTCGGCCACACCCAGCTTGTGCGCGTTGCCCGGATGAAGCTCGACGAAGCACTCCGGCTGCTTGTCGGACAGTCCGTCGCTGCGCCGGGTCTGGGTCGCGGCATTGTAATGGTAGAGCGTCCGACCGGTGGACAGCACCAGCGGGAACTCGGGGTCGGCCGACTCGAACGGCGGGCGGAACTCGACTGCCTGGAACAGACCCTTGCCGCGCAAGACACCCCCCTTGTGGAGGTATTCGGTGCCGGGCTGCTCGGCGCTCTCGCAGGGCCACTGCACCCCGCCCTCGCGATCGATCCGCTGGTGTGAGATGCCGGCGAACTTGGGCGCCACCGCGGCCATCTCGGCGTAGACCTCCCCCGGGTGCTGGTAGTCCGGCTGCTCGAACCCCGAGCGCCGCATCACCTCGGCGATGATCCGCCAGTCGGGCCGGGCCTGACCCGGCGGGTCGATGGCCTGGCGCACGCGCTGCACGCGGCGGTCCGAGTTGGTGAACACACCGTCCTTCTCGGCAAAGCAGGCGGCGGGCAGGATCACATCGGCGAAGCGACAGCTCTCGTTGAGAAAGATGTCCTGGACGACGACGAACGCCATCTCGTTGAGCGCCGTCTCGACGCGGCCGGCGTTGGGCTCGGAGATGACGATGTCTTCTCCCATCAGATACAGCCCCCTGAGCCGGCCATCCCCCATAGCCTTCATCATCTCGTTCAAGTTCAGCCCCGGGCTGTCGCTCTGCGGGGCGCCCCAGGCCTGACTGAACTTGGCCCGCACGGCGGGGTCGCTGGCCGACTGATACCCCGGGTAGAACACTGGCGTGGCGCCGGAGTCGTTAGCCCCCTGCACGTTGTTCTGACCGCGCAGCGGGTTGAGCCCGGCCGAGCGAACGCCCAGGTGGCCGGTCAGCAGCACCAGGTTGGAGAGGGCGTAGACGTTGTCGGTCCCGGTGGTGTGCTCGGTGATGCCGAGCGTGTAATAGATCCCGGCCCTGGGCGTCGCGGCGTAGGCTCGGGCCACCTGGCGGATCTGCTCGGCGGCCACCCCGGTGACCCGCTCCGCATCCTCCGGCGTGTAACGCGCGACCGTGCGGGCCATCGCCTCGTAATCCTCGGTGTTGGCCTCGATCCACTCGGTGGCCTGCAACCCCTCGGCGATGATCACCTGAGCCATCGCGTTGAGCAGCCAGACGTCGGTCCCCGGCTGCAGCTGGAGGTGCCAGTCGGCGATCTCGGTCAGCCAGATCTTGCGCGGGTCGCAGACCGCCAGCCGCGCGCCGCGCGCCACTGCCCGCTTCATCTCCATCGCGATGATCGGGTGGGCCTCGGTGGTGTTGGACCCGGTGACGAACAGGAAGTCGGCCTCGCCGATCTCCGGGATCGAGTTGGTCAT
>CAZANL010000382.1:4335-5245 GCA_964486115.1 uncultured Planctomycetota bacterium | reverse complement strand
GCTATGGCAACGACCACACTCAACCGATCCAGGTCACCCTGGTGGTCGAGAAGACACATCTCGGGATTCACCTGCGCGACTTCGGCCAGCAGCGAGACCCCAGCCAGTTCAAGTCGCGAGACCTGGACGCAGTCGAACCCGGCGGACTGGGCATGCATTTCATTTATTCCACCATGGACGTGGTGGAGTATGATACTTCCACCTCCGTGGGCACCCTGATGCGAATGCAAAAGTTCATCAACCCACCAGCGCAAGGAAATACGGATGCAGATCATCACCAAGCAAGAGGATAGAGGTGACTCCGGGATCGTCTATCTCGCAGGCGAGGTCGACATGCACTCCTCCCCATCATTGCGTCAAGTATTGCTCACGTATACCCGGTCCAAGAAACCGGTCATCGTGGTCGACATGGCTGAGGTAGACTACATCGACAGCTCGGGACTAGCGACGCTGATCGAATGCATGAAGAACTCGAAATCATACTCCGGGCGGGTCATCCTGAGTCAGATCAAGGCCAATGTCTTCGAGGTATTCAAGCTAGCCAAGTTGACGGGCTTTTTCGAGATCACCGACGACATCCCCACCGACCTCGAAGGCTAGGCCGATCAAAACCACCCATCCCGTCTCCGTGACACTGCCCGTCCAATGGGGCGACATGGATGCCTTCCAGCACGTCAACAACACCCGCTACTTCCTCTGGTTCGAGACGGCGCGCATCGCCTACCTCGGCGCCCTCGAAGACAAACCAATGGCTCGCCTGGAGCAGCAAGGCCCGATTCTTGCCACGACGCGATGTGATTTCAAGGCACCGCTGACCTATCCGGACACGGTGACGGTCAAGATCGGGGTCACACGGCTTGGGGGAAAATCGTTCACGATGAGCATCCGGGTGGAAAGCCATGCCCGAGGA
>CAZANL010000382.1:0-4325 GCA_964486115.1 uncultured Planctomycetota bacterium | reverse complement strand
GCCAATAGACGTGGAGGTGACTGCGATGAAGACGCGCGTGAGACTCGGTCGCGCTTGGTTTGACCAGAGCCACGCTCACCCGGGGTCCTACAGCAAAAGCATGAGAATGGCCGGCGCCGCCACCGGTAGGGACCAAACACCCCAGCAAAAGAACCATGGCCGAAGTTCTCATCATAATGAGGCTTCCTGGGGGGCACCGATCAAAAATGGTCCACGGGAATTTGTTTCTACGATTTTTGACACCTCAATTCCGCGCTGCTAAGATTCGCGCCCGTTCCATGAGAAGGAGGCTCTCAAGATGAAAATCGTCGTTTGCGTAAAACGCGTGCCGGATACTGCCACCCGGATCCAGGTCGGACCCGATGGCACTGACATCGACTCCACCAACGTGGAGTATGTCTGCAGCCCCTACGATGAGTTCGCCCTCGAGGCTGCTCTTCAGCTGAAGGAAGTTCAAGGTGGCGAAGTCACCGCACTGACCCTCGGCCCGGCCGAGGCCGGCAAGGAACTGCGCGATTGTCTGGCGAAGGGCGCCGACAAGGCCATCCTGCTCAAGTCCGACACCACTGGACGAGATTCGTTCACCACCGCAAGGGCACTCGCCGACGCACTCGCTGAGATTGAGGCGGACGTCATCCTCTTCGGTTACAAGTCGGCCGACGCCGACTGCGCCGCCGTCGGCAGCATGACCGGCACCCTGCTCAACCTGCCAGTGGTCACCGAAGTCACAGCGTTCGAGGTTGCCGATGGCCGAGCACGCGCACACCGTGAGGTGGAAGGCGGGCACGAGACCGTCGAGACCAGCTTGCCCGCTTGTTTCACCATGCAGAAGGGCAAGACGGAGCCGCGCATCGCGAGCTTGAAGGGTATCATGATGGCCAAGAAGAAGCCCCTCGACGAGCGGGACGCAGAGCTGGGCGAATCGCTGACGACTACCCACCAGATGGCCTTTCCCGCCGGGCGGGAGCCCGGACGTATTCTCGACGGTGGCGTCGACGCCGTCCCGGAACTAGTGACCTATCTCAAGAACGACCTCAAGCTGATCTGAGCGAGAAAACAATGAAGATCTTCGCATATGTGGAACAAATAGGCGGCGCCATTCGGACCGTCGGACATGAGACGGTGAGCGAAGCACGCCGGCTGGCCGACGCCACATCCGGCACAGCCCACGCCATCCTGATAGGGAGCGGCGTGAGCGAGCAGGCCAGCGAGCTGGCACGCTTCGGCGCCGACAGCGTACATGTGGTCGACAACCGCCGCCTGGCAGAATACGCGCCAGAGGCGCACCTGCGCGCGGTAACCGAGATCATCAAGAGCCACGCTGCAGACGTCGTGCTGCTCTCCTCGACCAGCCGGGGTCGTGATCTGACCGCCCGCGTCGCGGCCCGATTGGAGACCAACTGCATCACTGACGTGGTTGAGATCGAGAACACCGACAGCGGCTTACGATTCAGGCGTCCGGTCTACGCCGGCAAGGTCAACGTCACTGTCAGCACGTCGGGCAGCCCCCTGGTCGTCAGTCTGCGCCCCAAGGTGTTCGCACCCGCCGAGTCGGCGGGAGGCGGAGCGATACAGCCCCATGAAATCGCGTTCGAGGAAACGGATTTCCGCTCCGTGACCGTCGAGCGACACGCAGGCGAAGGGAAAAAGATCGAACTGACCGAGGCGGACATCATCGTGTCCGGTGGACGCGGGATCAGAGGGAAATGCGATCCGGAAGACACTGACTGCATCGCCACCAACTGGCAGCTGATCGAAGGACTTGGTGCTACGCTGGGCGCCGCTGTCGGCGCGTCACGGGCCGTCGTCGACGCGGGCTGGAGGCCGCATGAGGATCAGGTCGGCCAGACCGGCAAGACGGTCAGCCCGCAGCTCTACATCGCGGTCGGCATCTCGGGGGCGATTCAGCACCTGGCCGGAATGCGTCGATCGAAGAACATCGTCGCGATCAACAAGGACCCGGACGCACCGATCTTCAAGCACGCGGACCTCGGCATCGTCGGTGACCTGTTCGAGGTGATGCCCTCGCTCGTCGAACAGATCAACGCTGCAAAAACCTAGTCCAACGGAGCGTATTCACCGGTGAATCCACGGCTCGAGACGCTCCTGTCGCGCGACCTGATCAACGCCTAGCTGTTCAGCGCGGTGGTCATCGAGTGCGTTCACTCGAGCCAGTTCGCCACGGACCAGAAAAACCTACTGAGTGAGGTGACGCACACGCGGCACCGCTGTTCGATGCCATCGTCGGGGAGGACACCCGGCTAAAGAGTCGCCATGCTCATCCCCCTGTACGACGACAACCCCAACGAACGCTTCCCCGTGATGACGGTGACGCTGATCGTCACCAATGTCCTGGTATTCATCTACGAGCTCTCCCTAGATGACGTAGCCCTCCGGCAGTTCTTCTACGCCGCCGGTTTCGTTCCAGCGCGCGTGACAGGTGGCGCGGTGCCCCCCTTCGAACTCTGGCCCCTGCCGCTGACCTTCGTCAGCAGCATGTTCCTTCACGGGGGCTGGATGCACCTCATCGGCAACATGTGGTTCTTGTGGATCTTCGGTGACAACGTCGAGGATCGCCTCGGGGCCCTCCGCTTCCTCGCCATCTACCTCGCCTGGGGCTGGGTCGCGACCGCTGCACAGATGAGCCTGGGAGGCGACCCCTCCACCCCGATCGTCGGCGCTTCGGGTGCCATCGCGGGGGTGCTGGGTGCCTACGCCGTCCTCTACCCTCACGCCAAGGTCCACGCCATCCTCTTCCTCGTCATCTTCGCCACGCGGATCACGATCCCCGCCTTCGTCATGCTGGGGATCTGGTTTGGCATTCAATTCTACAGCCTCGGTGACGCAAGCGTCGCCTGGTGGGCCCATATCGGCGGCTTCGTGGCCGGCCTCGCAGCGGCAGTTCCGCTGAAGCTCAGCCACTGACGAGGCGCTTCACGGACAGGCCCAAGAGAGCCGGCCCAGGTCGGCTACGCGAGCTACTACCGTTTTTCGAGCGCCACCCTGATCTTCCTCTGCAGGCTAGCGTCACCGAGCTGCGGCCTCAGCTTCTTCAGGGCTGCGGCCGCCGCATCGCCCACCTCGATCTCCTCATCATCGAGCAACTCGAGCATCTCATCGATGGCCAGCTCGGCCGCCTGTCCCATCCGACCCAGTAGCGCGAGCGTCAACTGACGCATCGCAGCATCCTCCGACTTGAGTTGTTCACGCAGATGCTTCACCGTCGGATCGCCGATCGCGACCAACGCCGTCCCAGCGGACTGCCGGACGCCGCTATCCGGGTCTTCCAGAGCCGCGATCAGCGGCTCGACGGCGGCCTCAGCGTCCATCGCCAGGTCCGCCAAGGTCTCCGCGCAGGCCTTGCGCAGAGCTGCACTGCGCTTGTGCGCCAGCCCCTTGATCAGCGACGGCACCGAGTCCACCCCGATCTTGACCAACGCGATCTGGGCTTGCTTGCGCACGTTGACCATCTCGTCAGTCAACATGTAGACCATCACCGGCGCCGCTTTCCGGGCCAGCTGCCCCATCTTGCCCAGTGACTCGGTCGCATTCGCCCTCACCGACCAGGCATCGTCGGAGAGCGCCTTGATCAGCACGCCTGCGCTGGCCTGGGCGGCAAGCGGGCCGAGTTGCCCCAACCCCTTCGCCGCCTCGGCCCGCACGACCACCTCGGTGTCCCGAAGAGCCAGCACCAGCCCCTGGATCGCCGGCCCCAGCGGCACACCGATCGCGACAACGGCTTCGACCGAAGCCAGCCGCACCTCCAGTGCGTTCTTGTGATCGAGAAGTTTTATCACCGCGACAGTAGCGCTCGACGCCGACGTGCCGATCTTCCCCAGTCCCCGGCAAGCCCGAATCCTCAACTGGTCGTCGCGACCCTTCAGCGCCTTGATCAACGCAGGGATCGCGGGCACGCCGATCTCCGCCAGGGAATCCACCGACGCCACCTTGACCTCCGAGACAGGATCCCCCAACGCCGCGAGCAAGGCCGGCACGGCGCCGCGACCCTCGGCTCCCCAGGACCCCATGTAAGAGGCTGAGGTCTGCCGCACGCTCGTGAATTTGCTGCTCATGATCTGGATCAGCCCAGGCAAGGCACTCAACGGTGGCTCTCCGAGCTTGGCAAGCGCCCGCTTGGCCGCCTGCTGGACCTTGTCGAACTTGTCGCCGAGCAGGGTGATCAAAACCGGTACAGCCGCGGCAGCCGGCTTGCCAATGCGGGCCAGGGCCTGGCAGGCTTCGATCCGCACATTCTTGTGGGGGTCGTTGAGTGCGCGGACGAGTGCCGACAGCCCCCCGCGGACCGCCTCCGGGCCGATTCGGCC
>CAZANL010000381.1:4176-5246 GCA_964486115.1 uncultured Planctomycetota bacterium | reverse complement strand
ACCTCCCCCGGCCCCGCTGTCCGCCCCTGGACCAGACGTACCTGAGGATGGACCAGGAAGGCCGAGAGCGTCACGCCACGCAGCATCGCCATGCTGCCCCGCTCGTCCCGCCGCGAGCTTCGCAGCATCGCCGCCATGTGGATCTCCTGCGATACATAGTGCATCCCGAGCCGTGTTTTGATGCCGGGAATGCTGGCGACCGCTTGCTGCGCCACACTGGGACTGACCTCGGACCGCTCGATGCTCTCCTCACTACCCGCGCCAAGCAGGATCACGTTGCCCGGGCTTCCACTGATGGTCAAGCTCCGCGTCATGCCGCGGACGAACGCGGCTGCCGACAGCACCAGCAGCACCACCATGCAGCTGCCGGCCACACTGAGGGCCGTACGCAGCGGGGCCCGCCCCAGGTTTCGCACGCCGTAACTCCAGGGTAGCAGTCGCATCAGTTCATCCTGAACGAGCTGGCGATCTGACGACGCGCCGCAACCCAGGCCGGCGCCAGACCGGCCAACGTGCCCACCGCCAAGGAGGCGACCAGGCCCACGGCCCAGACGTCCCAGCTGGTGCTGAAATTGATGCTCAAGCCTTCGTTGGAGAGACTGAATCCACCCCACCGCAGAAACACCGCGGCGCCCGAGGTCCCCAGCAGGCCTCCCAGCAGGCTCAGTACGATCCCCTCGCAGACGATCAGTCGGGCAATCAGCCCGTGACCGAAGCCCAGCGTCTGCAGCACGGCATGATCGCGCACCCTCGCCTGAATGCCGATCATGATCGTATTGGCCACCAGGGCCAGTACGGCCGCCACGCAGCCCACGCCAACCCACCAGGTAAATCCAATCAGCTGCATCAGGTCACCGGCAGCCCGTGCAGTAAAGGCCTTCTCCGAGCTGGTACGGGTCGGGGCCTGACTCTCCTTGAACTCGGCGTCTATCTTCTCGGCGATGCGGTCCAGTTCCTTGGGGTCTTCGACCTGGACATTGAACTGGGTCACCACGCCCTCCTGCTGAACGCCGGGCGCCCGCTGCAGGAACGCCAGATGCACGTAGGCCACGTTCTGATCCTGAGCCTCG
>CAZANL010000381.1:0-4166 GCA_964486115.1 uncultured Planctomycetota bacterium | reverse complement strand
AGACGATCGTCGATACGCTGACGGTGATTCCGTTGGCGGAAAATCGGTCGCCCACATCGAGTCCTCGCCGCTGGGCCAGCACCTCCCCCACCATCGCTGCATCGCTGCGACGCAGCCAGGCCTGCCTCGACCCACCCACCACCTTCAGCTGCTTACCAAACGCCTCCGAGGCCGGAACGCCCCGGAAGGTGATCACATCGAGGCTGGTCCGGCAGTTGTTGACGACCACCTTCATCGGCGTCACGCCGGCCACTCCCGCGATCCGCTGGATCCGTCCGGCATAGTCCTCCGGCAGCCTGCTGGTGAACGGGCAGAACCTATTTTCACGGTAGACCACCAGCGTGGTCTCGGCCGCGTCCCGCTGCGTTGCCGCACGCGTCCCACTCTGGACCGCCTGAATCGTGCCGAACAGGAACATCGCCGTCGCCACTCCGCCGATGGTCAACAGGCTACGAACCCGGTGCCGGAGCACGAGCCGCATCACGTAGGGCAAGAATCTGGGCGCGATCATGCGGCTGTCTCGTTGACCAGATGGCCGCTGTCGAGATGCAGCGTGCGCTTGGCGTAATCAGCCGCTCGCCGATCGTGCGTCACCATGACCAAGGTCTTGCCCAGCTCCGTGTTGAGCCGCGCCAGCAGATCGAGGATCGCAACCGCCGTTTTCGAGTCCAGATCGCCAGTAGGCTCGTCGGCAACGATGATCTTGGGATCGGTGACGATCGAGCGAGCGATCGCCACCCGCTGCTCCTGGCCCCCGGAAAGCTGACTCGGATAGTGGTCATGTCGGTCCGCCAGGTCGACCAGTTTCAAGGCCAGCGACACCTTCTCGTGCCGCTGGCGCCGGGACAGCGGGTGGAGCAGCAACGGCAGTTCGATGTTTTCGTAAGCCGTCAACACAGGCATCAGGTTGTAGAGCTGAAAAATGTAGCCGATGTACTCCGAGCGATAACGGGCAAGCTGCCCCCGAGACATCGACGTCAGGTCTCGCCCATCGACCGTCAGTCCCCCGGCGGTCGGCCGGTCGATTCCGGCAATCATGTTGAGCAGCGTGGTCTTGCCACTCCCCGAAGGCCCCATCAGCGCCAGAAAGCTACCCGCTTCGACTTGCAGGTCCAGCGCGTCCACCGGCCGGATCTCCGCTTCACCCTTGGTGAAGCTGCGCGTCAGCTGGACACACTCAATCAGCGGCATGTTCGCCTCCCTCCTCACCCACGATGCGCACCCGCAACTCCGGAGTCAGCCCGGAGCGATCCCCCCCGATCAGCGCCTCACCGGGGTTCAGCCCGCTGGTCACCTCGATCCAGCTGTTCAGACGAGTCGGGCCCAGGCTCACCGGGCGTCGCACCGCGCGCCCCCGCCCCTTGTCGACGATCCAGACATGTCCGGCGTCCCGTCCCTGCTTGACCACCAGCTTCTCGGGCACGAACAGCCGCTCCCGCGTGCTGCCCTTCTTGCTCGGCGGGGCGAGGAACTTGACGCGGGCCAGCATCTCCGGCTTGAGCTGGGCGCTCGGCGCCTCGATCGCCACCTTCACCTGGAGAGTGTTCTTCTGGATGTCCGCCGCGTGGACAATGCGCGTCACCACACCGGTGAAGGTCTTGTCCGGCAGGACCTCGACCACGATCTGCGCCCGCTGCCCGACGCTCACTCGCGCGGCCTCGGCCAGCGGAACGTCGACGCGCACCTGCAGCTTCGTCGGATTATAGAGCTGGACCGCCAGTGCCGACTTGGCGTGATCCCCGTGCAACATCAGCTTGGCCCCCGGACGGATGTAGGTCAGCACAACCCCGTCGACCGGCGCGACGATCTTCATCCGATCCAGCGTCAGCTGGGCCTGCTCACGGGCCACGCCCGCGGCGGTCAGTACCGCCTTGGCCTGGGCCAATGCCGACTTCGACTCCTCCAGCGCGCGGGTCTCCGGGATGCGCAACCGCAGGTTCTCCCGTGCTGCGGCAAGGACCGACTGATGTTCGGCCACGGTCGCCTGCAGGGTCGGCCCCTTGGCCTCGATCGCCGCCAGCATCGCTTGCTCGGTCTTGACCTCGAGGCGAATCTTGACCAGTGTCCACTCCGGCACACCCTGCCCCCTGAACGCCGTCTCCTGGCGCTTGAGCCGTTCACTCAGCTCCTCGAGGCGGGCCTGCTGCACGGCGACCTGCTTGGCCAGCTCCGTCAGCTTCGACTCGGCCTGGCGCACCTGATTGGTCGCAGTGGAGACCGCCAGCTTACGATCAACCGGATGGTTCCATCGCCGCTCGGCCGCCTTGACCTGGGCTACCACGGTGTTCAACTCAGCCGTTCGCCGCAGCACGGTGGCCTTCGCAGAAGCCAGCACCAGCTCGGCATCCTTGGACACCAGCTGAACCAGCAGCTGCCCCCGAGACACGCTCTGACCTTCGAGCACCAGCACCTTCTCCACCGTGCCGCCGGCCAGCGCTGAGACGTAGGCCGGAAAGGGATCCGGCTCGACCCAACCGGCTGCCTGAAAGATCACTCCCCCTGACGTCTCGGCTGCGCGCTTGACCACCACCGGAACGATGCGGACCGACCGCGCCGGCAACAGCAGGTCCCGGCCGGTGTAGGCCAGCAGGCCTCCGAACAACACCAAGATCAACCCGGGCAACGCAACACGCGTTCGCCAGTTACGACCTGGCAGCGGAATCTGGTGCCCCGGGTCACCTCGCGACAATACCGCGAGGTCAACATCTTGACTCGCCATGACAGCGCCCTCGAACAGAGAATTTTGTAAAGCGGTCACGACATCTCGACGTAACCGCCAGACAACGATTTTCTATTAGCTAGCTGCGGGGCGGGTGCTCGACCGCCTCGGGGGCCGTCACAGGCAGCATCTCGCACTGCTCTTCCGACAGCAACACCACCTGCTCAGGTTCTTCGGGGAGCTGCAAACTCGGGGGACTCAGCGGGCTATTGCCGCCACAGCACGGTGACGGGCAGTTGGTCTGGCCGTGTCAGGCACAGCCAGGCAACTCGAGGATGAGCTCGTCCGCCGAGAACCTCGGCGGTGCCGCAGCACATCAGCCGCTTTCGGGAGCCGTAGCCTGCACATCACCCAACACGGGGGTATACTCCCCGAAGATCACCGTGCGACGCGTGGCGCCGTTGGCCGAAAACACGGCCAGGATGACCAACAGCGTGGCCAAGATGCGGGCATAACGGTTCCTGTGTTCCATGCAGCTTCAGTCTAGGGGGTTGGCCGGATCGTGTCAACTTGCGTGACCCAACGTCGATACTCGAATCTGACCGCTGAGAAATGACCTCCTGGATCTCATGGACCCTGTCCCACCGCCGGCTCGTGCTGGTTCTGGTGGGTCTGGTGACGGCCATTTCACTGGCCAGCATCTCCAGAGCCGTCATCGCGACCTCAGCCGGGACGCTGTTTTTTGGTGACTCGCCGGATTACAGAGCGTACCAGGCCCGGGTCCGGCAGTTCGCCAATGACGAGTTTTTCGTAGTCGCCTATGCCGACCCGGCACCGCTGTCGACCGCCAGCCTAGATCGGCTAGCCCGTGTGGTGGCCCGCATCCAACGATGCGAGGGAGTGGGTCGGGTGCACAGCCTACTGGAAGCGCCCAGAGTCGGGCTCATCAGTGGGCTGCCGGTCGTCGAGCGGTATGCCGAGGCGGCCCGTCGCGATCCGACGCAGGCTGATGCGCTCTACGCGGCCTTGCGCAAGGACCCACTCGCCGGAGATCTCCTCACCTCGCGCGACGGGACGCACGTGGCGGTCTACGTCGAGTTGACCGTCGCCCCCGACCGCCCGGTGGAGCGCGCCCCTCAACTCGTACGCGAGGTGGCCGACCAGTTCCGCCAGGAAGGATACGAGAAGGTACACCTGGCCGGGCTCCCCGCCTTGTTCGGCGAGATCATCGACCAGACCTACATCAACCTCCTCCGGCTACTGCCACTGGCGATCCTCACACTGCTGATCGTCGTGTTCGCCATCTTCCGACGGCTGGCTCCCGTCGTCGTGTCGATGGGTGTAGCGGCGATCTCGGTCATCTGGTGCATGGGCCTGGCCACGGCAATCGATCGCAACCTGAACATCATGCTGAGCGTCGTTCCAGCGGTGGTTTTGGTCATCTCGTTCTCGGATGTCATCCACCTCTGGTCAGCCTACCTGATCGAGTTGAGGGAGGGACGGGCGC
>CAZANL010000380.1:0-5261 GCA_964486115.1 uncultured Planctomycetota bacterium | reverse complement strand
TTCAGGACATCTTGCTCTACGAGGGGCTGATCAGCCGTGTGGAGGTGGACCGGCTTTACGGCAAGCACAGCAATACGATCCTCGGCTGCGTCGACTGCAACGAGATCAAGCGTTATGAGGGGCGGTGTCCCGATGGCTGCCCGGCATGTGATGGGCGGCTGGTGCGGATCTTCCGCCCGCCACTGGGCGAGAGCAGCACGGTGGTGACCAACGACGTTCCGGGCCAGTCGGGCTACCCCTTTTCCAGGGGCCAGAGGATTGGCGACTTCGAGATTCTCGACACGATCGGCAGCGGTTCGATGGGGCTGGTTTTCCGGGCTCGCGACGAGCAGGAACGGCTGGTGGCGCTGAAGGTGCTTTATCCCGAGGGCGGTGTCACGTGGGAGGACGTCAAGCGTTTTCAGCACGAGATTCTCTCGATGCAGGAGCTCTCGCACGAGCATATTGTGAGCGTTGCGTCGTGTGGGTTTGCGGATGGTCTGTACTTCTACTGCATGGAGCTTGTCGGGGGTAAGAGCCTGGGGCAGCGGATTGCGGACCGTGACATCACGCTGCCCGGTGCGATGCTGATCGGTGCCAGCTTGTGTCGGGCCCTCTCCCACATCCACTCGCGTGGTGTGGTGCATCGAGATCCCAAGCCCGAGAACATTCTCTTCGATGAAAAGGGCTCACTGCGGCTGGTTGATTTTGGCATTGCCAAAAACGCAATGCAGACCACCCAGGTCACCGAATATGGCACCGCGCTTGGAACGCCCGCCTACATGGCGCCGGAGCAGGCGCGCGGTGAGATCCACAAGGTCAGCCCGGCGACCGACATCTACGCTCTCGGTGTGCTGATTTACGAGATGACGACCGGCCAGATCCCTTTCGAGGAAGAACAGAATGTCTCTCGCCTGCTTGATCGGATCGAGCGGGACGAGCCCCGGCCTCCGCGGGAGATCAATCCCAAGATCAGCGTGCAGCTGGAGTCGGTGATCCAGCGCGCGATGGTCAAGGATCCAGCCGGCCGGTACGTGGACGCGAAGTCACTGGCCGAGGATCTCGAGGCGCTTCATCGTGGCGAAGCGCCGCCCAACGTGGACCAGGAAATCCCCGACTCGGGTTTTTGGCGGCGGCTGATCAAGCGCTTCGAGGCAGACGCCTAGTGGTGTGCCCGGTCGTTGCAGGCGGCGAGATCTTCGTGGCAGTCGTCGTGCAACGCTGCGCGAGGGTTCCAGCGCGATCACGCAAGCCGACTCGACCGTGAAGACGGGGGGCGAGATGCCCGATCGCCGAGAAACTGGCCTGCGATGGCAAGTCGTCGAGTATCGGCGGGTCTCACGCTGTGGCCCGAGGAATCCGTCTCGGTCTTCCGTCTGTTCGTCGGGTGCCGGGGCGTGGGTGGCCTGAGATCTTGTCGGACAAACGTGTGCGCGGGGCGCGGCTGGCTGTCGCTGGCATCCTGGCCTGCAACATCGTGCTGTGGCTGTTGCCGAGCAATGTACTGGAGCTGGTTGCTCGGGGTCGCCATGTCTTGCTCGGTCGCTACTCGATCGAGCGGCTGACCAGCCTGATTGGCCTGCTGGCTGTTTCGGTCGGCGCGGTCTATCTGCTCCTGGCCGACGGCGAGAACCGCAAACCGCGTGTTTTTCAGCTCGTGATGCTGGCCGGCAGCCTTCTGTTGGCTGTCCTGATCGTCGACACCGCATCACGCGTCGTCTCCAAGGACAGCTTCTACGTCATCGAGCGCGACTTCATCCGGCGTGTGCCGGGTCTGGTTATTGAGCAGACGTACCACGACCGTCCGCTGTCGGCCCGCAGTTATCCGGTGGTGCGGCCCGGCTACCGCAGCGTGGACTGGACGTTTTCCTCCGACAGCCGGGGGTATCGAAATGCCAAAGCACTGGACCAGGCTGAGATCGTCGTGTTGGGCGATTCGTTCGCAGAGGGGACCAAGGTCAGCGACGCCGAGGTCTGGCCGGTGCGTTTGGCGCATGCGACGGGACGAACGGTCTACAGCCTGGCCATGTCGGGCGAGGATCCGTCCTATTATCTGGCAGCGCTCGAGCGGTTCGGCATTGGGTTGAAGCCTGAGACGGTGATCTGTCTGATCTATGAGGGCAACGACTTTCGCGGTTCGGGGCGTCTGGCAGATCCGCTGGAGCCGAAGGGGATCAGCCGCCGGCTGGTGGACTATTTCAAGGGGTCTCCTCTGCGGATGGCGCTGCGCCGGGGCATGGCTCATGTCTTCGGGCCGATCAACAGCAACAGCTCATTTCGGGGGCAGCAGACGGTGGCTTGGCTGCCGCTGGAGGTGGCCGGCCGCTATTATGCCTTCGCTCCGAAGCGGGTGATCCAGCTGTACCAGACCAAGGCGCAGCAGAAGGCCTCGCCCGGGTTCAAAACAGTGCTTCTTGCGCTGGCTCAGCTCCGGAAGCTCTGTCAGAGGGCCAGGGCCGAGCTGATCGTGGTCTACGCCCCGAGCAAGGCCCGCGTCGTGCTGCCGCTGGCCCGGCAGGCATTGCCCGCAGCAGATGTGCTGGACTACATCTGGCTGCGCCGCAAGAAGCTCCACCCGGCACATCGCGAGCTGCCCCCGCCAGATGTTTTCCTGGAGCGTCTGTTGCGGTACGCGGAGTCGACCGAGACGGCACTGGCCGAGGCCTGCGCCGAGCAGCGGATCCCGCTGCTCAGCCTGACGCCGGGACTACGCCGTGCGGCCGCTGCAGGCCAGCAGGTCTACTACACCTATGACCAGCACTGGACCCCGCTGGGCAACCAGCTGGTGGCCGAGGAGGTCGCTCGAGCTTTGTCCCGGCCTGCTGGGAGTCCGAGGTCGGATCGGCCGGCCGGTGGCAGGGCTAAACGAACGGGTAAATGAATGGTGAGATGGCTGAGCTGCCAAGGACCAGCAGCATGCCCACCAGTAACAGGGCAATGAGGATCGGCAGCAGCCACCACTTGCCGTTCTCGCGCAAGAAGTCGATAAACTCCCGAACCAGCCCCTGGCTGGCCTGCGCTGCTTGACTGCTGAAACCCTGGTCGTCGTTCATCGTGATCAGAATTGGCGGAAGTATCGCCCCTTGTGCTCCGGGGGGCGGCGCTCGACCCAGTAGGTTTGTCGCGTCGGTTCGAAGGACCGACAAAGCGGATCGTGTCCCACCAGGCGCAGCAGTATGCCGATCGGCGTCAGGACCAGGTAGTAGATGATCGCCATGACAAGGTGGGACAGGGTCCAGCCGATGGGATAGGTCGCCGCCACCAGCATCAGATACAAGGGCTTGGCCGCTGTCGGAGCAGCCCAGCCCAGCGCGCTGATCGCCAGCGCGGCGCACGCCACGGCGACCGAAGCAGTCCGCAGCTGATATTTGTAATAGAGCAGCCCACCAATGATAAGCAGAAAGATGGGCAGGTAGATACCACCGAACAGCCGCAGCTCCTTGCGGTCCGGGTTCCAGTTGACGTCGAGCAAAGCCATCACAGCGCCCCTTGGTGTTGGTGCTGAAGTTCGGACAGGTACGCTCCCGGTCCGGGGCTGGTCAACGGTTTGTTCGGCGTGAACGGTGGTCTACTCGCTCGCATGGCTAGTCCAGCAGGAACTGCTTCAGGTAGGCTGTGATGTCGTGCTCCTTGGCGTCGGGTTGATCACTCTTGAGCAGGACGTGGTCCTCGAGGACCAGCGCGTCCATGTTGGTCGCCATGAAACAACGGTACGCTTGCTCCGGTGTGCAGACGATCGGCTCGCCCCGCACGTTGAAGCTGGTGTTGATGATCACCGGACAACCGGTCTGGCGCTCGAAAGCGGCAATCAGCTTGTGGTAGCGTGGGTTCTTGTCGGTGTGAACGGTCTGCACGCGGGCCGAGAAGTCGACGTGGGTGATCGCCGGCACCTGTGATCGATGTTGCCGGAGCCTGTCCAGCCCGGTTGCGGTCTCGTCGACCGCCATCCGTTTGTCCTCCTTGACTTCGGCGACCAGGAGCATGTACGGGCTGGGTTCGAGCTCCTGCATCTCGAAGTAGTCGTGGACCCGCTCGTGCAGCACCGACGGCGCAAAAGGCCGGAAAGACTCGCGAAACTTGATCTTGAGGTTCATCTGCGACTGCATCTCGCAGCTGCGAGCGTCGCCGAGAATGCTGCGACAGCCGAGGGCGCGTGGGCCGAACTCCATCCGCCCCTGAAAGAAGCCCACGACCATTCCATCGGCGATCAATCCCGCCACGTGTTCGCACAGTTCGTCTTCGTTATCGAGGACCCGGTACGCCGCACCCTTCTCGTCGAGGAAGGAACGGATCTCGTCCGCGGTGAAGCTGGGTCCGAGAAGCGAGGCCCGCTGTGCGTCCTGCGTGTCGTTCGTTCGTTCCTGGTCCAGCAGCTGGTGCCAGATCAGCAAGGCGGCGCCCAGCGCTCCCCCGGCATCTCCGGCGGCGGGCTGGATCCAGATGTTCTCGAAGGGACCTTCGCGCAGAACCCGGCCGTTGCCGACACAGTTCAGCGCGACCCCGCCGGCCAGGCACAGGTTGGTCATCCCGGTCTGCTGGTGCACGTGCCGTGCGCTGCGCAGCATCACCTCCTCGGTCACCTCTTGCACCGACCGGGCCAGGTCCATATCGCGCTGTGTCATCTCCGACTCCGGCTGGCGCGGAGGGCCGCCGAGCAACCGATGGAAGCGCGGCGACGTCATGGTCAACCCCTGACAGTAGTTGAAGTAGGACAGATCCATCCGGAACGACCCATCCTCTTTGAGGTCGAGCAGGTGCTCGAGGATCGGCTCGACGTATCTTGGCTCGCCGTAGGGAGCTAGCCCCATCAGCTTGTACTCGCCGGAGTTGACCTTGAAGCCGGTGTAGTAGGTGAAGGCCGAGTAGAGCAGGCCGAGCGAATGGGGCCACTGCAAGACGTGGCTCAGCGCGATCTTGTTACCCCGACCGGTGCCCCAGCTGGCGGTGGCCCACTCCCCCACACCGTCCAGCGTGAGGATTGCTGCCTCCTCGAACGGCGACGGAAAGAAGGCGCTGGCTGCATGTGATTCGTGGTGTTCGGGAAAGACGAAGCGCTTGGTATATGCGCCGCCCAGACCGTCGCGGATTTCGCGCGGGAGGTGCAGCTTGGTCTTGAGCCAGACCGGCATCGATTGCAGAAAGGACCGAAAGCCGCGGGGTGCGTAGGCCAGGTAGGTTTCCAGCATCCGGTCGAACTTGAGCAGCGGCTTGTCGTAGAACCCCACGTAGTCCAGCTGGCCCGGCTCGAGGCCGGCCTCGCCGAGGCAATACTGGATCGCGTT
>CAZANL010000379.1:0-5269 GCA_964486115.1 uncultured Planctomycetota bacterium | reverse complement strand
GAGCGAAACGCCTCCGACCGGCCAGAATGGCGTCCCCAGCCGATGGTGCCGGTGAGAGAGTCCACTGCGACCCGTCGGTCCGGCACATCCTCCCGGCCCGGCAGCACGTCCAAGACCAGGCGTGGTTTGTCTGTCACCGGCGAGAGAGAACGAACGTCCCGCGCGCCTTCGGCGAAGCAGACCAGCGCCGGTTCGACCTCGGACGATCCCCTCTCCAAGATCGGCTGTTTCATCGCCACGGCTTCACTCGAGCAGACCAGCGAACCTGGAGAGGTCGTGACCAACTCGACTGGCAACTACCGGCTTCCCGCCCGCGGGATGGCTGACCTACAGCGACTCCGTCGTTTTCGAGATCGGGTGCTCAACCGCTGGTCACCTGGACAGGCGGTCGTGCACAGTTATTACCGTCATAGCCCGTCGATTGCCCGAATGATCCGCCACGACGAAAACGCCCGAACACTCGTCCGATGGTTGATCGTCAAGCCGGCCGTGATGGGAGCAGGCGTTGCTCTCGGTGAAGACCGTAGCCCAGCATACGTACTGCTTGCGCTACTCGGCCTGCTCCTGGTCCGCCTACGCCGACGCAGATCCGTCCGACCGCACTGATCCGCAACATCCGATCTCGGTCGTGTCCGCTGGGCAGCTGCTGCGGACGAGGTCGGTTTCCCCGGCGGACAGACCCACAGCAAACGGTAGGTCAGGTGAAGCGCGTGGAGTCTCTCCGGGGCTGGTGTAAACCAGCCATTACACCCAGGTGTACAGTCTGCTAAACACTTGGGCCACGCCAAGTCCCGTCGGAATCACGAATTACTCTCCCTAAGTCATGCCCCTGTCTGAATTTTTCAGTAATCGAGGAATTCCTTTTGACCAATTGGTACACATTTTGCATAATCTCGGACTGATTTCAGTTGGGTGGTAGCTTCTCTGAATCGTTTGACAAGGACGTTCTCCATGCGCCGCCCACTACAAGCCTGTTTGATTCTCATCATTTCAGCCGCCTGGCCCAACCTCGCGGCCGGCAATACGCCAGAGTTCCCCGCTGCGGCGGAGTACATTCAAGGCGTCCACTACAGCCCTCGCAGTTCCCGCACGATTACCCGAGTCGTGATCCACACGATCGAAGGCTCGGCCAAGGGTGCGATCTCCTGGTTTCGCAACTCCAAGTCCAAGGTCTCGGCGCACTACATCGTCGACAAGTACGGACGCGTGACGCAGATGATCAAGGAGAAGGACATCGCGTGGCATGCCGGAAACTGGACCTACAACAAGACCTCCCTGGGGATAGAAAACGAAGGCTACGCGGGAAAGAACCACTGGACCGAGGACCAATACCGGTCGCTGGCCAAGTTGACCCGCTACATGTGTGACAAGTACAAGATCCCGATCGATCGCAGTCACATCATCGGCCACAAGGAGGTTCCCAACCAGAGTCACTGGGATCCGGGCCCACACTTCAAGTGGGACTATTTCATCCACCTGGTCAAGACGTCGGGCAGTGGCTCCACGCCACCGCCCCCGCCGCCAGACCCCACGCCGGATCCCACACCGCCCCCAAGTAGCGTCAAGACTCCTAGGGTCACGGCCAGCAGGCTCAATGTCCGAACCGGCGCCTGGGGCAGCATTCTCGGTCAGACACGCAGCGGCCTGGTGCACGCCAGTGACGAGTCCTCGGGAAGCTGGACCCGCATACACTGGCGCGGCCGAAAGGGCTATATCTACCGCAGCTATACCACGGAGTCTGGCAGCCATGCGGTCAAGGTGCTGGCCAGTAGGCTCAACGTCCGCTACTCGCCCGGGGTGACCTCCAGCAATCGGGTCGGCCGGGTCTATCGCAGCCAGCTGTATCGAGAGATCACTCGCTCCGGGTCATGGGTCAAGATCCAATACGATCATCGCACGGAATGGGTGCATGGGTCTTACGTCACTCGCATCAAATGAATCGGGGTATCACGCTGCCTCGTCCTGTTGACACGGGGCAGGCAATGGTCGTGGTCGCGGCGCGGGGGCGGAAGATGCTTCAGGCCCCCCCCCTCGTTGGCCCCTCGAGCGGGGAGGAACCGCCCCAATGAGGCGCAAACCCCTCTGGAGCGTCGGTGCGATACTTGGCGGGCTGCTGCTGTTGGCACTCTTTTCAGCCGGTTCCGGCACCAGGCAGACCACCTTGAGCGGCCGCACGGACGTATCGTCTCGGACCCCAGCGACAGCGCAGAGTGTCCCTGGAGCAGATCCAGCACGGGCGACCGAAGCGGCGGCGGATCGCACTCCGGTCTCCCCATCGGGTTCCCCAAGGGGCCTTTACGGTCGGGTCGTCGATAGCACAGGCAAACCGGTCCCTTCCGCCATGGTCAAGGCCTACCGCCTGACGCGACGGAGCTTTGACCGGATGGTCCCCTTTCCCAAGAATCCGTTGATCGGCCTCTCCCCGCAGGCCTCTAGCAGCAGCGCAGAAGACGGCCGCTTCCAGTTGTCCGGCTTGAGCAGCGGCACCGTCCGACTGACCGCCAGCCATGCAGAGGGCCTCGCCCCACTCAGTCCGCCCTACCTCCTGCAGGGAGGACGCCCGACCGGTCCGATCACGTTGACCTTGGTCCCGCTTTTCAGCCTCAAGGGCATCGTGGTAGACCGACAAGGGGCTCGCATCCGGAAGGCGGAGGTGACTTTGCTGGCCACCAACGATCGGAGCATTCAACCACGGCGAACGGTCGTCGACGAAGATGGACGCTTCGAGATTCCGCTGCCTGGCGGTCGCCATGCCCTCTGGGTGGTGGCGCACGGGTACATTCCGATGATGTTCTCCGACCTACAGGCACCCGGATCGTCAGTCCGATTGATACTGCTGCGCGGCGGTGGAATCTCCGGGACCGTGAGCGACCACCTCAGTGGTCGACCCGTTGCAGGGGCCCGCGTGGAGGGAATGCTGGGCAACTGGAACGAGACTGTCCGCAGCAATGCACAGGGCGCATTCAGTTTTTCCCACGCACCTGCCGGAGAAGCCCTGCTGACCGTGACGCACGCCGGCCATGCCCCGGCCCAGCACTCGGTAAGAACTCGTCGGGGAGTCGTCGTCCCTACACGGGTCACATTGCGCGCCGGTTACACCCTCAGCGGACAAATTCTGGCCAAGCGAACCGCGCAGCCGATCTCCAACGGGACACTCATCGCCACTGCCCAGTCCGCACCCGTCCGCTCCACCCACCGCGCTCGGCTGGACGACGATGGGCGGTTCGAGATGACCGGCCTGACCAAGGGCGCGTGGACGATTCAGCTGTCGATTCCGGGCTACACCCTGCCAGCCGGGACGGAGGTGTTCGTTCATGCCGATCGGGACAACCACACGACGCTACATGCCGTCAAGACGGCGACACTGAGTGGCACGGTGACCGGCAGTGACGGTGTTGGGTTGACAGGCGTGAGCATTCGAATCGTTGGTGACTCGGAGATTCCTCAACAGGTCCGAGCCACGCACACTGCGCAAGCGGGGGAATTCACTCTCGAGGTGCCAAATCTGGACACGACATTCCACCTGAGGCTGTCACACCCCGAACACGTCGAGCTGACTTACGGTCCCCTACGGCTATCGGCCGGCCAGAACAAACAGCAAAAGATCCGCATGCCTTCTGCGGCCACCGTCCACGGGCAGACACTGGGGCCGGACGGTGCGCCAGTCCCTGGGGCCTTGCTGACCCTGTTCGCTTTCTCGTCCACAGGCGAGACCCAGAGCGAGGTCGGTCGTTTGGCCAGTGACCGATCCGGTTCATTTCAGTTCCGTCGCCTACATCCGGGCACCGCCTACCAAATGCGAGTGGAGGCAGCTGGACTGCGCACGCGCTACAGCCGGCCCTTCAGACTGGGCGAAGCACGGGACCTGAGGCTGGATCAGCGCCTCTCTGCGGGCACGACACTCACCGGGAGAATCCTCCGCCCCGATGGCGAGCCGATCATCGGAGCGGTCTTGCAGGCCGTGGACCAGCATTCCGGGCAGTACGTCGGACGTTCACGAACAGATGAAAAAGGCGCGTTTCGTTTCGACAGCTTGACCGAGGGCCCCTTCGGGGTTTCAGCATTCGCACCGGGATACACCGAGATCTCCCTTGGCGATGTACGGGCCGGCAGCGATCTGGCGCTGGAGATGACGCTGGAGCGCACCGTCAGCCTGGAAGTCGATCTGCCCCAGGACTACCATTTCGAGTACACGGTCAAGCTCTTTCGACTCGGCACCGATTCGGACCACCCCACACTCAGCCAGTCCTTTCCACCAAACCAGCGCCGACACACCCTGGGCCCTCTTCCAGAAGGGCGCTACAAGCTCGTTGCCGAAGGGCCGGGCTTGACCCCGGCCCACATCGAAACGATTCGAGCCCTCGGTGAAGGCGGCCAGGTCCAGTATCTCCAGCTGCGGCTCGGCAGGATGATCGTCGGGACTCTGGTCGATTCCGACGGCCAGCCGATCAACGGGGCGTACATCCTGCGGGGCCAGGTCCCGGCGAACGTCAGCTCGAGAGAGGCACAATCTCGCGGACTGATTCTCGAGGCGACCCATCCCGATGGCAGCTTTCATCTGACTGGCTTCGAAGGCGCCCAGGCCCGCATCACGATCATGCACGACGAGTATCTGACCCAGACCGTGAATGTGAACGTGGGCCAATCCACGTCCAACCGCATTCAGCTGGTGCGAGGACACCTCTTGAAGGTACAGCTCACCGGATCCGCACTCAGCGCTCGGCAGCTGCGGCTGGAGGGACCCGTGGTCCGAGAGACTCTCTCCAACCCGACGGGTGAGGCCCATTTTGCTGGGCTCATGCCCGGCAGCTATACGATCCGCATCGACGGCAAGCCCGTCAAGCATTCAGCGATCGAGATCCCCAAGCTGACATCGATCCAGCTGGCCTCGAGCAAGTGATCCGGGCGACAGCCCGGCGATTGCCGCGCTGAGTCTCGCGACCCGTTCAGACGGACCCGTGTTTGCTTGATCGGGCATTATTCGGGCGTCTGTTGCGCTCCGAATAGCCGAGCAGCCCCGTGGCCCAAGGCGACGATCCCGATGGGAGCCGTGATCACGATCGCCAGCACGCCGACACTCATGATCAGGCTACCCTCCGGCATCCCTCGATCCAGAGCCAGCCCGGCAAACGCGGCCTGAATCGTAGCCTTGGGCACGTAACTGGCAACGCAGCCCAGCCGCTCCCGCCAGGAAAATTCCCCGGTGGAGGTAACTGCCAGCGCCCCGCCCGCTCGCGCAAGCTGACCCAGACCAATGGTCACTGTCGCG
>CAZANL010000378.1:0-5285 GCA_964486115.1 uncultured Planctomycetota bacterium | reverse complement strand
ATCAAGTGCACCAGTCGCGACTGATTTCTCGCCTTGCCGATACACCACCTCCACCTCCACCTTCCCTGCCTTGCGTGTCATTCGGCGCAGCCCCTTGGCTGCAAAGAAGGTGAAGTCCCGCAGCCCCTCCCCGCGAAACTCCATTACCCGCCTGCCCTTGCGGATTTTCTGCTCCAGTTGCACTCCCGGTGCCACCACCTCGAGCACCCCGGGAACGCTCAGCGTGACTCGCCAGTCGGCCACCACCGCGCGGTAGACGTCTCCGTGACCCGATTCCGGGGGCGGCGGCAGCCAACCGCTGTCTGTCTCGAGCGCCAGCACGGGGTGATAGGCATACATATAGCGGAAGCTCCGGTGCTTGCCGAATGGCAGCCCAAACAGCTTTCCCCGACCGATCAAAGGAGGCAGCCTCCCGCTGAAACCGAAAGAGAGCCGGATCGAGCCGCCGGCCATCAACAGCTTCGCCAGCCAAATTCGCAGACGGCCGGAGACTGGCGATTCGGTGCGCAGCTTGGCACCCGATTCATCGCTCACCGCGCCTTCCACCTGGATCGCAGCCTGCCCTCCCCTACCCATCCGCACAGGAAAGAGGTCCATGTCGATCGCCCCTATCGCCTGGCGCCGCCGGTTGGTGTAGGTCAATACCATTCGGCCGTGGTAGCGACTCTGATCCCCCAACGTCAGCTTGATCACGTAATGCGGACGGCCCTCCGTTGCCCGATACCGCTGGAGGAACTCAGGGCGGAGATTGCTGCGCTCCTCCCCTTCAAGAGACGCGCTGGCGAACGCGCTAAGCAGGACTGGCAGCAGCATCAGCAACCGTGTAGCAGATGCTGCTCGGAGTATCGTCGACGCGACCCGCATGGCTGGTGTAATCTACCCCATAGTGCACGAGGAACACCAGCGAGAGCAGTACTTCTTCGACCGTGCCACCGTAACCCGCCTGGCCGACATTGCCGCTCGCTTCGACCGGCCATGCTGTCTGTGCGCACCCACCGTCGGCCGAGAGCTGTCCACGCGCGGCGCGGCCGTCCGAGTGCTGGACCTGGACCAACGCTTCGCCGATGTACGTGGATTTCGGTCCTACGACCTGTATCGACCCGACTACCTGGACGAGGCATACGGCCTGAAACTGGCCGCCCCCCCTTAGTTCAAAGTATCGCTCACTCAGCTGTTCACCACGGTTCGCATGCTGGCTCGATTTGACCTGACACAGCGACTGATGATCAGCTATCTGACCCGGCGAGAGAAGGCGATCGTCGGAACATTGGCGCCCTTCGACCTACGCCCGACCGGACTCACGCCGGGCTACCAGACGGTCCAGGCCTGCGCAAAAAACGATATCCGGTTCTACGCCAACTTCGACCTGGCGCTGGCGAAACGATGCCCAGGGGCGGACCCAGAAACCGCTTGGTCAGACGCAGACCGGGACCACGACCACCTGCCCGACAGACCGTCAGACTCGAGTCAGCTGCGGCTACCAGGCGACAACGTACCCGACCTGCAGGTCGCCACAGCCGAAGATCACCCGACCGCTAGACATCGAGATATTCGTAGATCGCCTGGACCTTGAAAGGTTTGCGGACGTAGCCATCCGCCTGCTTGACGTAGCCCTGCAGTTTCTCGTCCTCGGCCTGACCGGTGATCAAGATCACCCTGATCGCATTGTCGATCCGACGGATCTCGTCGAATGCAGCATAGCCATCCATCTTGCCCGGCATCTTGATATCGAGGAAGACACAGTCGATACGTTCTTTCTTGCAAACCTCGATAGCCTCAACCGCATTGCTCACAGCAACCACCCGGTACTCCTTCTCGACGAGAATCCGCTCCAGAATCTCTCGAATCGGCTGGTCGTCGTCCACGACCAGCACGATGCGACGGCGCGGTATCTTACGCATCCGCTCGGTGGGCCGCCGCTCGATCTCGGTCGTACTGGCCGGCACCTCGATGCAGAGAGGCAACTGGACGGTGAAGGTCGATCCAACACCCACTTCGCTCTCGACGCGGATCTCGCCCCCATGCTCCTGGATCAGGTTGTAGCAGACCGACAGCCCGACTCCGGTGCCAGGCTGCTGGCTCCCACCGAAAGACCCCTTGGTGGTGAAGAACGGCTCGAAGACACGTCGAATATTCTCGGGTGGAATCCCCTTGCCGGTGTCCTTGACTCGCAGGATGATCCAATCCCCTGACTGCTCGAACTCGATGGTGATCGCGCCATCCCGCTCGATCGCATCCCGCGCGTTGATGATCAGATTCAAGAAGAGTTGGTGGATCTTGCCCGGTACGACGACGGTGTCCGGGACGTCGCGATAATGCTTGATCACCTCGATCGACTCGTTGGCCAGTGCCTTGCCGATGATACCGAGCACCTCGTCCATCAAGTTCGGCAAGCTAGACAGTTCCAGCTGGACGCTGCTCTGCCGGGAGAAAGAGAGCAGGTTGTCGGTGATGTCACGCGCCCTTTCGCTCTGTGACAGCACGATGTTGACCAGCTTCTCCTGATACTGTGGCTGCTCCTTGGCGATCTGGGCAAACCCGAACATGCTGGTCACCAGGTTGTTGAATTCGTGACTCACCCCAGCGGCCAGCAGTCCGACCGCGGCCATCTTCTCTGACTGCACGAGCTGGTCCCGAGCAGCAGCCAGCTCGGCCGTTCGCTCCTCGACCCGCCTCTCCAGCTCGCGGTTCATCAGCTGGATCTGTTCCTCTCTGTCTTTCAACTCCTGGCAGTACCGAGCATTGCTCAATGCACTGGCCATGTACCCGGCGAGGATCATCAGCAGCTCTTGATCCACCCGGTAGAACGGCTCGCCCTGGACCTTGTCAGTCACGCAAATCACGCCAGATACCGCACCGACCTTCGACTCCTCTTCGACCGGGCTGATCATCGGCACGACCAGGAAAGAGCTCGTTTGGTACCGATCCTTCTGATCGAATCCGATCTCTGCGGGCACCTGCCGAGCGCTACGGACTCGCAGCGGCTCTCCACGAGATGCGACCCAACCGCAGATCCCCTCCCCGAACTTGTGTCGAATGTCGGCCCACTTGCTGCGCTCGAGGCCAATCGAATACGCCAGGTAGAGCTCCTCGGATTGGCTGTCCAGCAAGAACACCGAGCACTTTGTGCAGCCGAAGACACGACAGGCCGCCTGGGCCGTTTCTCTGACGATCAGGTCCTTTCGCAGATAGCTGCTGAGTTGCTGGGTGACGCTACCCAGAGACAACAGCTTGCGGGAGAACTGCTGGCTGCGTCGGACGATACGTGCATTGTGGATCGCCACGGAGGCTTGCATTGCAATCTTGGTCAGATGATCGAGATCCTGCTTGCCATACACCTCACTGCGAGCCTGGCAATCCAGGTGAATCAGCCCGAGTATCTCTCCATTGTGAATCAGCGGTGCGCTGAGCGCCGAGTGGATCTGTTGACCGACCACCGTATCCCCCGTCATGAACCGACTGTCGGTCATTGCATTCTTACAGAGGATGGAGTCCTTCGAGACCAAGACCTCCTTGACGATCGCCTTGGGGATCCGGGGATGGTCGTCGCAGATCCCGCGTACCACCCGGGTGGCCATCGGCTTGAGCTTTCGGTTGCCCCGGTCCATCAACATGATGAACCCACGGTCAGGCTTGAACTCTTCGAACAGCAAGTCGAGGACCATGTTGAGAAGCGTCTGCAGATCGAGGATCCCGCTGATCGCGTTGGCCACCTTATACAGGGTGATCAGCCGAGTGTGCGGCCGATCCAGCTCTCCCAAGGTCTCGATCACACGGTCGGCGCTCTCGTAATAAGACTGTCGCTCGTCGATCTGGGAGTCGAGCATGTCCTGAGTGGTGATGTCCTGCTCCGAAGACTCCCGAAGCCGATCCTTCTCGTCGTCGAACAGCAGCAGGGTCTTGCCGAGCATGATCAAGTCACCATGCTGCAAGAGCGTGTCCTGCTCGATATCTTGACCGTTGACATTGAGCGCCCCGTCAGCGCCGAGGACATACCGTCCTCGCTCCCTGCGCTGGATCAGCGCTCCGCCGGCGAAAATCGCATCATCGGAGAGCTGGATACGACAGTCGTCCCCCGAGCCGATGGAGTTGTCCCGAAGCAGCTCGTAGCTGCGACCCATGTCGGGTCCTTTGATCACGATCAGTTGTGCCAAGACATCGATTATAGCGAAATAACACAGTGTAGCCAGATGGAGGCGGTATACGCAGCGAACCGCTAACGTATGCCTGATCCTCCCCTACAAAGTCATTCGGCAGCCATGCCCCCGGCCGACTCAATCACCGAAGAACTATGGAGACCTACACCCGAGCAACGGGGCACACACAAACACACCCCCCCCATTTGCCAGCCAATTTCACGCAGCCCACCCACCAGACGTGGTCGATCGACGACACCGACCAAGGTCGGATTGGCAGGCAGAATCTGATCGGCATGGTAAAGGTAAAGAGGGGGACCGATGGCCCCCGGTCGAAAGCTCGAACACATGGAACAAAAAACACTTCTGCGCCTGGCAGCACCCGTCGTCGTCAGTTTCTGGATGCGGGCCGGGTTCACCCTCGTCGACACCGCATATGCCAGTACGCTGGGCGATGCGGCCGTGGCCGCCATCGGACTGACTGTACCGCTGGAGTTCCTGATGATCGCCTGCTGGATCGGGACCTCGACCGGGCTGACCTCCAGCCTCTCCCGCGCGATGGGCGCTCAGCAGGGAGAGAAGATCGATCAGTTGATCCGCGTCACCCGCAGGATCATCATTGCACTCTGCGCCCTGTTCCTGCTGCTCGGTATCGGAGTCTGGTTTGCCACCCCGAAACTGGGGCTGAACGCCGAGGTCACCGACAACCTCCAGATCTACGCAACGGTCATCCTGCTCGGTTCGGCCCTCGGATCATTCTGGTCGATCCTGCCCGACTCGGTGGTCAAGGCCCATCAGGACACCCGCTCGACGATGTGGGCTGGAATCTGGTCGAACCTGGTCAACCTGGCTCTCAACACGCTTTTCCTGTTCTACCTTCGCTGGGGAATCTTCGGCATAGCCTTCTCGACAGTGCTCGGGCGTTATGCGGGGCTGGCCTACGCAATTCGACAGGCGAGACGACACGAGCGCGAACGAATCGGACGCGGGACCGACCTCGTGCGCGGACTGTCCCCCCACCCCGTGCGGGAAATTCTCACCCTGGCGATCCCTGCGGCGTTGGCCTATGGCCTGATGGCATTGGAAGGCACCGCACTCAACGCACTGATCGCGCTTCAGCCTCAGGCTACCGAGGGGATCGCAGCCTAC
>CAZANL010000377.1:0-5288 GCA_964486115.1 uncultured Planctomycetota bacterium | reverse complement strand
CATCACGTGCGCGCAGCAGCATGAAGGCAGGTATGAATATCAGGACAGCCCCCAGCAGTAGCAACCAGAGGGAATGCGACTGCTTTCGGCTGCCACCGGGAAGTGTGAACGACATGGGTGGCCTCCGAGGTCATACTGGGGGCCTTGCGCAGGTAGTATACGACCGCCGCACACCGAGTCAAGTTGAGGATGTTCTCATTTCCTACCACATCTTGTGGAAGATGGCGGAGAAGTGTAAAAATACGGTTTGCGGCGATGGTGACTGCGCGCACTACCCGAGTTGTACGGCAAGTGCTATAATCATCTTGAGTTCCGTCCGAATCCCTATTTCCAATGTCGCATCCCTGCCTTGAGGTCAAGCGCGGTCAGCGGATCGGTCACCGTTTCTCTTTCGGTGATCGGTTGGTGATCGGCCGAGATATCGACTGCGATCTGCAGCTTTTCGATGAGGGACTCTCCCGAACCCACTTTGTCATCGAGCGGGCAGAGAACGGTTATCGAATCAAGGACCTCGGCAGCTCGAACGGCACCTATGTCAACGGTCAGCGGGTGTCGGATGCACCTCTCAGCGGCGGTGATCTGATCCGAGCGGGGGCTGCGGAGCTCTCGTTCTATCCGGATGGCTCCCAGCCGGTGGAAACGGGGCCCGCATATGTGCCCAGCTTCGAGCTGGACGACACCGTCGTGACGGGTTCAGAGACCCAGATAAAGAAGCGGGTCGACATCTCGACTGTCCGCTGGATGACGGTTCGCAGCACGGTTCGTGCAGACACCCCTGATCAGGGGGGTATCGAGGAGGAGCAGGCATCCAAGGCGCTCTCGGTGCTTTACAAGGTGAGCAATCTGGCGAATTCGGCTCAGGACCTGAGCGAGCTATACAACAAGATCATCGAGATTATCTTGGAGATCGTGCCTGGAGACCGCGCCTTTCTTCTGCTGTGGAATGACGAGCTGGGGCGAATCGAGCCGGTCGCCTCATGCTACGGCAAGCGCCAGTCGGCAGTTGGCGCCAGTCCGACCGTCTCCCGGACCGTCGTCGAGGAGTGTGTCAAGACGGGCGTTTCGATTCTATCTTCGGACGCGATGTTGGACAATCGGTTCAAGGCCGGACAGAGCGTGATGCTGCAGAACATCCGCTCAGTGCTGTGCGTTCCCGTCGAGAGCAATCGGCAGGTGCTCGGAGCGATCTATCTCGACACGCTGGCAGCGAGCGGCTTGTTCCTCGAATTCGACCTGGAGCTGGTCTCGGCAATCGGGAAGCAGGCCGGCGTGGCGATCGAGCGGACCCAGCTGATGGACAACCTGTCCAATCTGTTCTACCAGACGATCCGCACCCTCGTTGCCACGATCGAGGCCAAGGATCGTTATACGCGCGGACACTCGGAGCGCGTGACCAGCTATGCCGTGCAGATCGCCCAGGAGATGGACCTCGACCCAGAGGTGATCGATCTCGTGCACCTCGGTGGCCTGCTGCATGATATCGGCAAGGTGGGTGTTCCGGAGAGCGTACTCAATAAGTCGGGTGAGTTGACCTCCGCGGAGTTCGACATCATCAAAACGCACCCCGAGATCGGCGCTGATATCGTGCGTAATATCAAGGGCACTGAGAGGGTGCTCGATCTCGTGCTACACCACCACGAGCGTTTTGGCGGAGGCGGCTATCCCGCTGGGTTGAAGGGGGAGGAGATCTCTTTGCCGACCCGAATCCTGACTGTCGCGGACTGCTACGACGCGATGACCTCCAACCGCTCCTATCGTCAGAATCTGAACAAGGCCGAGATAGTCTCGGAGTATGAGCTTTGTTCCGGCGACCAGTTTGACCCCGAGGTGGCCCAGGTCTTTCTCAAGCTCCTGCGCGAAGACAGGCTGGTGGACATCGATACGGTCTATCAACGCGGGCTGGACCAGCATTTCGGCGAGTACTTCGAAAAACTGAAGCATCGGGTCTCGGGTAGCCGAGTGCTTTCCCGGCAGAGTGACAACACCCCGGCCTCGGAGTAACTTTGGCCGGGTAGTGACCTGGGCACGTTGGGGTGAAGAGTCGGCCCGCCACCTGGTACACGAGACCGACGAATGTCGGATCTGACCGGGTGAGGCTCAGTCGATAGTCAGCACGAGCTTGCCGAATTGATCTCCAGCTTCCATGCGAGCATGTGCTCGGTGCACGTTTGCCAGCGGATACGTGCTGTCTATCACGGGGGTCAGCTTTCCGGTATCGATCGCGGCGAGCATCTCTCGGAAGTCGCGATCGGAGCCCATCGTCGAGCCCAGGATCCGAAGTTGATTCCAGAAAATTCGCTGAATGTGAGTGTTCGGTTGGGGGCCCGCGGTGGCGCCGCATGTGACCAGTCGTCCGCCCTTCCGCAGGCACGCCAGGCTGTGAGCCCATGTCCTGCCGCCAACCGAGTCGATGACCATGTCCACACCGTGTCCCTTGGTGATCTCTCGGACCCGTCTCCAGTACTCCTCCTGGCGGTAGTTGATCGTCTCTTCGGCCCCGAGTTCGCGGGCTCGGGCGAGTTTCTCGTCGGAGCTCGAGGTCACGATCACGCGCGCTCCGGCGTGGGTCGCCAGTTGGAGAGCAAGCCCCGAGACCCCCCCGCCGATTCCCATGATCAGCACCAGCTCGCCGGGGAGTAGTCCGCCTTGGGTGAACAGCATGCGCCACGCCGTGACACCAACCAGTGGAAGCGCTGCCGCCTCGGAGAAGTTGAGTCGTTCGGGGATGGGGTAGAGGTTCTGCGCGGGAGCGGCGATGTACTCGGCGAAGGTCCCGGCAGTGTGCTCGCCGATCAGGTGAAACTCGGAGCAGAGACTGTGTTCCCCATCGCGGCAAAAGCGACAGTGGCGGCAAGAGACCCCGGGGTTGAGCAGCACGCGAGCGCCCTCGGTGAGTCCGTCTACATCGACTTCTTTACCGAGCTCGGCGACGGTGCCGGCGCCATCCGAACCCAGGATGTGGGGTAGTGGCGGCGAGAGACCGGGGATACCCATCCGGACCCAGATGTCGAGGTGGTTAAGTGATGCGGCGGCCAGCTTGACCAGAACCTGGCCCGGGCCCAACTCGGGCATGGGTAAGTCGCCGACGCGCACCTTGTCGGGGCCGCCGTGTTCTTCGATATAGGCTGCTCGCATCGGCTTATTTCACTCGTCTGATCTGGATTTTCTTGATGGCGCGGTGTGTCGCCTCGGTGACCGAAAAGTTATGGTGTTCGGTCTGAAACTGCTCCCCCACAATAGGGATGTGTCCTAGCTGCTCGATCAGCCAGCCACCGACCGACGTGGCGCTCGTCTCGCCGAACTCGGCATGTAGTTCCCGGGCGGCTTGCTTGATCTCCACCCCGGCGTCGATCACATAACAGCCGCTCTCGAGCTTGCGCATGCGGGTGCTCGGTCGGTCGTGCTCGTCGATGATCTCACCGACGATCTCCTCCAGGACGTCCTCGAGGCTGACCAGACCCTCCACTCCACCGTATTCGTTGATCACGATTGCCAGATGCATGCGCTCCTGTTGAAGGAAGGTCAACATCTCGCTCACGGGCTTGGTTTCGGGGATGAACGGAATGGGTCGAAGCAGCCCTTGCAGCTCCGGCACCTTGCCGCTGGCCCAGCACCGAAGCAGGTCGTAGGCGTGGAGAACTCCAATGATGTGGTCGCGGCTCTCCTCGTAGACCGGAATGCGCCGGTGAGGAGACTCCAGAACCATGCGCTTGACCTCATCGGGGCAGGCGTCGATCGGCAACGCGGTCATTCGAACTCGGGGCACCATGATCTCCCGGATCGTGGTGTCGGCGAATTCGAGCACCCCCTGAATCATCTGCTTCTCCTTGGGTTCGATCACTCCGGCTTCCTGGCTGAGGGCTAGAGCGGCCTTCAACTCGGCTTCGCCGAAGGAGCTCGTGCTGGGCACCTTGCCGAGAGAGAGCGCGAAGACGATGATCGAGGAGAACCCGGAAAGTGTTTTCTCCAGTGGCATCAGCAGGATCGAAAGCCAGTGGAGCATGCGGATCGAGGCGAGCGCGATGCGGCTGGCGTGACGCCTGGAGAAGTGTTTGGGTGTGATCTCGCCAAAGACCAGGATCAGCAAGGTCATCACGCCGGTAGCCAGCCCGGCCGCTTGCCCCAGCCGATGTGCCCCGAGCAAGCGCGTGGCCAGGATGGTGGCCATGGCGGAGGCGCCGACGTTGACCAGGTTGTTGCAGATCAAAAGCGTGGTTAAATATCTTTCCGGTTCGTCGATCCAATGCTCTAGAAGTCGCGCTCTGTCGCCGAACTCTTCGATGAGCCGTCGGATCTTGACGCGGCTAAGAGATGTCAGTGCCGTCTCGGCGCCCGAAAAGGCGCCAGAGAGAAACAAGCAGGCGGCGAAGAGGAGTAGTTCCCAGGCGGACACGTCCATGACGTTATTTCAGGATATATCGGCTGTTGGGTGTGATTCAAGGGGCGGGGACGGTGTTATGATTGTTTGGTACCCATCGGAGACCTCAAGATGCGACACGTGGTGATTGCTGGACTGCTGTTGGTCGGCCTTGCTGGCTGTGACAGTGTCTCGGCTCTGTTCGAGAAAAAACCGTGCGGCAACTCAAAGATGGCCGCCACCAAGAAGGTCGGGCCGATCGACAACGGGAAATCAGCCAGCAAGCAGATCGATGGCGAGACCGTCGTCAACGACCGGCCTGTGGCCGCGTCGTTTGCCTTTCCCAGGGGTGCCGCGATCGGAGCCTGGGCTCGCTGGAAGTTCATCCTCGAGGAGTTCGACAAGGAGTGGACGCGTGAGCTGACGGTGATCGGCAAGCGGGGCGAGAGCTTGTGGATCGAAGAGGTGACCGACATCCAGGGGTTCGACGAGGTGATCTGGCGCCTGGTCAGCCCTCAAGGCACCGTGCTGATGGCCTATCGCGGCAAACCGGGCGAGAAGGGGCAGCGCTATACGGTGGATGCCGAACTGGCGGTCGCTGCGGATCCGCTGGCGGGGGCCAAGGACACCGGAAAGCGGGAAACGCTGGCGGTCCAGGGGGCCAAGCTGGCCTGCTCGATACGCGCGCTGGTCGATGGTGGTCAGGCCTGGGTCTGTCCCGCCGTGCCGTTTTCGGGGTTGGTCAAGTTCCAGACCGACGAGGCGAGCGGCCAGCTGCTGGCTCATGGAGCGGGTCGAAAGAAGGGCAAGCTCGACCGTCAGCCCCCGAACTCTCAGTGATTCCTGTGCCGACCCCGAGGAGGCGGTTGTTTCTCGTGAGGCCGGGGTCTTGAGCGATCGGGTCGACCCTGTTCCTTCTCTGGAGTCGGTC
>CAZANL010000376.1:2679-5300 GCA_964486115.1 uncultured Planctomycetota bacterium | reverse complement strand
CGATGAACATCTCGCGCATCAACACCACCGTTTTCACGGACTATCCACACGCAGATATCGGGCTGGACAACCTGGTCGAGTATGTCCGCGTCAACGCCGCGAAGCAGAGTAAATCCAGTCCGCTCAATGCCATGGACTGGCACGGGCGCTCGGTGCTCGACGCCGGCTGCGGCGCCGGGGCGAAAGTCCTGCCCTGGGCCCTGCGTGGCGCCACGGTCTACGGCGTCGACGGCTCTGCGAACCAGGTACGCCGTGCACGTGAGCTGGCCAATGCGCTCGACATTCGCAACGCGACGTTCACCCACGGCTTTCTCGAGAACTTCACCGCGGTCCGCGAGGCGAACGGCATTCCCCAGGTCGACCTGCTGATCAACACCGCCAACATCCATCATGTGCACGGCTGGCGCGAGGTACTGCCCCAGTTTTCCGAGGCGATCAAGCCGGGAGGATACCTCTATATGACATGGGGCGATCCGACGCTGGCGCTGGCCGGCTTCAACCTCAAGAACCAGGTCGCGTACTGGTTGGGCTGGGACGCCGCCTCACGCCTGGCGATCGGCCGCTTGCTCTTCGGCTGGTGGGACAGGGGGCGCAACACCGTCGGCTGTGACTGGGACTCTTTCTACGCCGACCTCTACAGCGCCTACTACATTCCGATCCCCGCCGATCGAATGCGGCGCCTGCTCGACCGCGACGGATTCGAGCTGGTCGAGTCGTTCCCTCCGTTGAACGTTCAGACCCTGCTGCAAAACGGCGCGCGATCCAAGATGGAGCGGATCGTCGCCGCGCTGGACCGCACATCGTGCGTCCCGCGTGGTCCGCTGAACTTCTTGATCAGACTACGCTTTTTCTTGCGTCCGGGCCACTGCTCACGCCTGTTCGTTTGCCGAAAAAAAACCTGATGGCACCCCGCATCGTCATCCTCGAAGACATCCACGCCGACGGCATCGAACTGATGCGCGAGTGGGCCGATGTCTCGATCCAGTTGGGACTGCCCCGCGACCAGTTGCTGGCCTCGACCGCTAATTTCGACGCGATCGTGGTCAAGAGCGTGACCGCAGTCGACGAGGAACTGTACGAAGCCGCCAGTCAGCTGCGAGTTGTCGGCCGCGCGGGCACCGGAACCGACAATATCGACCTGGAGGCCGCCGCCCGACGCGACTTACCTGTGGTCACCGTGCCGACCGGCAACACGATCTCCGCCGCCGAATTCACCGTCGCCCTGATGCTCACCTTGACCCGACGGATCGCCGAGGCCGGGCGCGCCGTCGCCGGTGGCGACTTCCGCAGGCATTTGCTGGAGGGCCGCGAGCTCTCGACGCTGACCGTGGGCCTCGTCGGGCTGGGCAACGTCGGTCGTAACGTCGCTCAGCGGCTGCTCCCCTTCGGCTGTCGCGTGATGGGATGGGATCCGTTCCCGACAGCCGGAGAGGCCTTCGTGAAGCTGGGAGGGACCCTCTGCGACAGCTTCACCCAGATGCTCCCCCAGCTGGACCTGCTCAGCTTCCATGTGCCGCTGACACCACAGACCGCCAACATGCTCGACCGGGACGCCCTGCACAACGTCAAACCCGGCCTTCGGGTGATCAACACCGCGCGCGGCGGTGTGATCGATCCGGACGCGCTGCTCGAGGCGGTCGAAGACGGTCGGGTGAGCGCCGCCGCCCTCGACGTCATCTCGCCCGAGCCACCCTTCGATGCCGAGCCCGGGACGGCTTCATTCAGCCATCCACTGCTGGGACACCCACGAATCCTCGTCACCCCGCATATGGCGGCCTCGACGAGCGATGCGCAGCAGCGCATCGCGGTGCAGCTGGCAGCGTCGCTCAAGAAAGCGCTGATCGGCTGAGTCTCCCTCCCGGCCAGCCGCCGAGAGCCGGACCGATCGGCTGGACTACCGCTTGTAGAAGCTGGTCAGCCGACTGACCGTAGCCTGCGCGTTGGTCAACCACGCTGTAACAACCAGCGGCTCCTCGACTGCCCTGACCGCGGTCCACAGGTCGATCTGGACAGTCAGCTGAATCCGACCGTCCGGGCTGGTACTCGCCTTCAACAGCTCTATCCCATGCAAGCTTCGATACTGGTTGTAGAGCGCGGGGAACAACTCCACCTCGGCAGCACCGCTCTTGACGGTAATCCGTAACGCCGCCAGGTTCTCGAGCCCCGCCGGATCGGAGAGTGTGTAGACCAGGGTCGCCGGCCCCGTCACCTGGCCCGAGGCCGGCGTGACACCGATCCTGGGGGCACGCAGAGCCCGATCCCGAACGGTCCCGTCGACCGCGCGATTGTGGCTGGCGGACTGGAAGTGGGCCAGGTTGGCATCCCGGATCTGCCAGTTGGGGGCAGCGTCGGGGTTGGCCGTCTCGTTGCTGGCGGCCCAGACCGTGATCTGCCGGGTGTTGTTGGCCACGCAGATCCGCTCGCGGAAAAGACCCTGCTGGTCGTAACTGATAAAGATCCCCGCCTCTCGCGGCGTGCCCCCCCAGGTGGAGTTGCCATGGCTCCAGATGCTGAACTGAGGGCTTCCGGGCGCGACACCCGACACCGGATGGGAATAGAGCCGCCCGCTGGCCGGGAAGGTCTGGATCCCACTGTGAAGCACGTGCGAGAAGTAACGGTCC
>CAZANL010000376.1:0-2669 GCA_964486115.1 uncultured Planctomycetota bacterium | reverse complement strand
CACGTAGGCCGCAGCGGTGGGCCGGGTCTTCCAGTCACTGCCCCAGACCGGCGCCCACAGCCGCGGATTCTTGAGCGAGAGGCTCGACGGCGCGCTGGCGAGGACCGCTCCATCCAGCGTCACGGCCGACTGGCCACTGTAGATCACGCGTCCCGCCTCGCCTTGCATCCGCCCAAATGCCAGCGACTCGGCCCCGACCCCACTCCCGCCCAGGGAAGCCGTGATCCAGCGCGGCCCGATCGAAAGACCTCCGGAACCAGCTCCAGTCAGCCGGCCGCCGACGAGTCGTCCGTTCTGGGTCAGGATGTAGACCCAGAAGTCGGGGATCTTGTAGCTCCCGCGGTTGACCACCAGGGTGCTGTCGACATGACTCAACACGGTGTAATCGAACTGGTGTCCGCTCAGGCTGGCATGGCCGTTGGTATCGACCCAGCTACCCGCGATGGTCATGTCCTTCTCGCGGATGATCTGGGTGCAGAACAGATAGTTCTCCCAGCTGACTCCGTTGAAGACCCGCGCCCGGGTCAGACCATCTCCCAGGTTGGGTTGTGCGGACGACGCCACCCGCTGGGGCCCCGGGGTCAGGCTGATCGCTCCATCCACACCAACGGTCAACGTCAGCTTGAGCAACCGCGTGTTGTTTACCGCGGTGGCCACCAAAGTCCCGCTCTCGCCCGGAAGGACCACCGGATCACCGACGGCCCCCTCGTAGCCGGTACTGAACGGGACGGCGGCGATCCGCTGCCCCATCGTGTAGGCCGTGTCGTTGAGCGTGCCGCTGGCCGAGATCCAGTGCAGATCCAGGTACCTGTAGTGCCAGGACTGGGGGCTGGGGGTGCTGCCGGCGCCGGACTTGAGCGCAACGTACTGGTGGGGCCCCACACGCACGATGAACGGCGGCCAGGTCTTGTAGCGGACCGCACCCGGTCCGACGCTCAGCCAGAGCAGCTTGTTGCTGGCGTCGATCACACCCATCCGGTTCTTGCTGAAAAAGATCAGCTCCTCGACGCCGTTGCCGGTGACATCCAGCCCCCAGCTCCCGACGCCGTCGAACAGGCCGACGCTGACGCTGGGCTGGTTCGGGATCGGTACGGTTCCAGACGTGGTGAACGTCCGGACATGAGTCAAACCCTGCGCGGCGAGAGCGCAGGGGAAAAGGGGCAGCAGTAGCCCCAGCAGTACAGCCTGCAGTTTCATGGCATGCCCTGGAGGTCAGAGATCGTGGTGCAGCCCAGGTACAGCAAGCAGCCTGCGAGCTATCGCGGATTTCCAGAAAAAATACTCTCGGACGCAACGCGCGCTCAGCGCAAGCGATAGGCGTCGGCCCCGCCAGGCAGCTCTCCGCTCAGCGCCCCGAGCTGAGCCAGCCAGCTCCCCCCCCAGAATGCCACCGCGTGTCGAGCCGGGTCGATGTTGCGACAAAACCGGACCAGTCCGTAGGGCGCGTACTGATAGCTGTAGTGTCCCACATAGCTCGCGTAGCGCAGAAACGCAGCGTGAGCCCGTCTCCCGCCCAACCGGCGAACCAGACCGGCCAGCATGAGCAGCCCAGACCACGGCTCGGGCCAGCTTCGCAGGTTGGGACTGAACCGCTGGAACAGCGCGGCGTAGTCATAACGCAGCAGATAGTCGCGGTACAATTGCTGCCGATAGCGCCACGCGAGGGGGACACCGGGCCAGAAGGTCATGTACTCCAGCTCCCACAGCGGAAGCTGCCAGTCCAGCCCGAGAAAGTCGTAGCTGCGCTGCCCGTTGATCACGTACTTGGCCTGACGCTCCTGCCACTCCCAGGCCTCGTACCAGGCGGCAGCCTCCTGGATCGTCGTGACGCGGTCGGGCGCCCAGCTCATCACCTCGCGGACTCGTTGCCCCACCTGCTCCAGCCGCTCCTCGGTGCACAATGGCTTCCACAGCGCATAGTGTTTCTCGATGATGACCCGCACTACCCGATCCAGCGAGATGGGCTGGTCCATCAGCGACGGTAGGATGTGGTTGCCGCTGATGAAGTCCCCGGTCTGGCCGTTGACCAGCACCGCGTCTTCGGGCAGCCTGCCGGACTCACGCAACGCGAGCAACGAAATGATGTCCTGCATGTTGGGGACGCTGCAATGCGCCCCGGCGAACTCCCAGTAACGCTGCCGCATCGTCGACTCGAAGAAACGCCGACTGGACGCACGCGAAGTTGGCAGGTAGATCCAGCGCACGCCGAGCCGTCGGGCAACGCGCGCGGCCGCCTTCGCCTCGTAATTTCCCGGCGCACCGTATGAGAAGGCTGTCAGGCGCGGATAACCCATTTCAGCCAGCTTGCAGATGATCAGTCGAGAATCCAGCCCACCACTCAGCGGAACCCAGATCGGACGGCCAGCCGCCCGATCCACCAGCCGTTCGAAGATCCGATCGGTGGCCTGGCCCAGCTGATCGATCAACATCGCCGGATCTTCGGCCTGGATCTGCCGCGGATAGAACGTGTAGTAGCGATGCAGACGAGGTTCGGGCTCTCCTGCGCGCCACAAGGCCAGCTGACCGGCCTGGAGCTGGCTCACGCCATCGAACAGCGTCTCGGATCCGGTGACAAACCCCGACATTCTCAACTCTAGTACTGCCAGTGGGTTCCATCGCTCGTGACCGGCTGTCCGGCTGGCCAGACGAGCCGAGTTGGACACCAACCA
>CAZANL010000375.1:0-5303 GCA_964486115.1 uncultured Planctomycetota bacterium | reverse complement strand
CTGAGGGCGCCGGGCGACTTCGGTACGCTCTCTAGGGCTGCTCGAGGATCTCTTCGAGTTGGCGCTGGATGTTCTCCAGCGCGTTCTTCAGGACCAGGATCTCGGCGTTCTTTCGGGCCAGCTCGCTGGCCATCTGCTCCTGGATGCTGAGAGTTCGGTCGAGCTGTTGCTTGTAGTCCGACAGGGAAGCCGGTTGGGCCGAGAGCGCTTTGAGAAATGGGTAGCTCATCAGTTGCTTCCATCGATGGATTGGATGGTCGGTCCGCCCGCCTCGGCACCGAGATATTTCCACGTGTCGGGCACGAGTGCAAAAGGTCGGGAAATTGCCGCGTCTTGGAGTTTGTCGGAGAGCTGGATCATTCGTTTGATCATTGCTTCTATTTATCCTTGGTCTGCCAGGTCCCGAGTAGGCGCTTGGCTAACCGCTTGTCGATTCTGGACTCGTCTGTCTGTGCGTCAGGATACCAAACTCCCAGCCGTTCTTCGGGGGGCAACTCGATCGCATGGCGAATGCTCGCATATGCGTCCGACTTGCGGTCGGTCAGCCGATAGGCCTCCGCCAGGAATATCCAGGACAGCGTGATACGTGGACGCAGGCGCACCGCTTGATGGAGGTGGTCGATCGCCTTTGCCATGTCCCCCTTGACCCATAACAGACCCGCACGCTGAAGGGCAATCTCAACGCCGGCCAGCGCGACGTGCGCCGCGGCGTTGTAGGCGTTAGGGCGGGCGATCGCCTGCCCCAGCAGGGCGCGTATTCGGCCCAGTCGGGGCAGGCCTTTCAGTACACCTTCGATCTGTGAGAGCCGCAGCAGAAGCACGCCATTCCAGAAGACCCCTTCTATCTGGTGGGCCTCCAGTTCGCGCGCCTGCTCCGCATATGCCAGTCCCTTGCGCAGGTAAGGCAGTTTCTTGGCCTCGTTGGTGCGGATTGGGCCCAGCCTGTAGTCGCACCAGAAGTAATAGGCGCGGGCCAGTCTCCAGAGGATGCGATAATCGTCCGGATGGCGGTCATGAAATGTCTGGTAGAGCGCGAGCGCTTTGCGCCGGTCCTGCTCTTCACCACGGTTTGACCAGGCGTGGTCCGCCCGGCGGAGTAGTTGCTCGGCGGTGAGTTTCCCGGCCGCCACCGTTCCCTTCTCGATCTCGATGCTGCGTGCGGCGCTCGTGCAGCCACTGAGCGAGAACGCCGAGAGGATCACCAGTAGCTTTATTACGCCCAGCGCGAGCCCGGAATAACGAGTGTTGCTCATCCTGGTCGGATCATAGGTTTCACTGCTGGACAAGTCAAAGTCATGCAACATATCTGGCACAAGATGTGACTCTGAATAATCACATGTTTTTTTTATTGGAAAGCAAAGGAAAAAGCACTTGCCCCCATATAAGGGAGTGGTATAGTTCCACAAATCAACATGAACTACTATATATAGTTGGTACACATGGTGTTGGGGATTAGTGCTCGGGAGCACCAGGGTTCGTGTGTAAGGGGGCAGGGATGAACGGTAGGGCAGCTGAGATGACGGCCGCCTCGCGGGTCGCCAGCGACCGGGAACTGGGTCTTCGGTCGAGGCTGGAGGGCATAGCGCGGCAGGTGCGGATTGACTCGCTCACGATGATCCACGCTGCTGGTTCGGGACATCCCGGTGGCTCGCTCTCTGTCACTGATCTGCTGGTCTGGCTCTACTTCGCCGAGATGCGCTACCGTCCGGAAGATCCCGCCTGGGACGGGCGCGATCGCCTACTGCTCTCCAAGGGACATGCTTGTCCCGCGCTGTATGCCACGATGGCTGCGGCTGGTCTGGTGGATCGGGAGCATCTGCTGACCTTGCGCCAGCCGGACAGTCCGTTCCAGGGGCATCCGGATCGCCGCCTGCTGCCAATTCTGGATGTCGCGACCGGCTCGCTGGGTCAAGGGCTCTCGGTCGGCATCGGGCTGGCTTGGGCCAGCCGCAGGACCGGCCGGGAATACCGCACCTTCGTGATCCTGGGCGATGGAGAGCTCAACGAAGGCCAGATCTGGGAGGCGGTGATGTTCGCTGGGGCCCGCCGGATCCAGAACCTGGTCTGCATTGTCGACGTGAATGGCCAGCAGCTGGATGACTGGACCGAGAAGCTTCTGGACATGGAGCCGTTGGAGGACAAGTGGTCTGCCTTCGGCTGGGAGACGCGCCGTTTCGACGGCCATGACATGGTCGAGATCGAAGGCGCCTTTCGCTGGGCTCGAGAACAGACTGGGCCCGCCGTGCTGTTGGCCGACACGACCAAGGGCAAGGGTGTTTCCTTCATGGAGGATGTGCTCAAGTTCCACGGGGTTGCACCGACGGACGACGAGCTGGCGCAGGCAATACGGGAACTTTCGTCCAACTGACCGGGGATGTGATGTCGACGCTGACTCTGGGACCGGCAACACGAGACGCATACGGCGAGGCGCTGCTCGAGTTGGGTGCTGCTCATCAGGACGTGGTGGTAGTGGATGCCGATTTGAGCAAGTCCACTCGGACCGCCCGCTTTGGCGAGACCTACCCGGACCGCTTCATCAATGTCGGGATCGCCGAGGCGAACGCGGTCTCGATTGCTGTTGGCTTGGCTGCCGGCGGTCTGGTGCCGTACGTCTCGAGCTTTGCGGTCTTCCTGATGAGCAAGGCGTTCGACCAGCTTCGGATGGGGGTGGCCTACTCGGAGCACAATGTCAAGATCGTCACCTCTCACGCTGGAATTTCGGTGGGGGAGGACGGCCCGAGCCAGCAGTCCGTCGAAGATTTGGGGCTGGCTCTTGCGCTACCGGGTGTCGCGGTGCTGGCTCCATCTGACGCCGCCTCGGCCAAGGCACTGATCAAGCTGGCCTACGAGCATCACGGACCGGTATATATCCGCACAGGGCGGGCCCCGGCGCCGATCATTTATCCGGATCAAGGTGACTTCACCATCGGTGGGTGGCACTGGCTGGAGGATGGCTGCGACGTCGCCATCATCGCCAACGGCATGCTCGTGGGCGAGGCGCTCGAGGCCCGCACCCTGCTGTCCGAAGCCGGGATTTCGGCCGCGGTGATCGATGCCTACTCGCTGCGCCCGATCGACCAGTTGATGCTCGATCGCGCGATCGGTTTGGGAGCCATCGTGACCGCCGAGGAGCATCTGCTGGATTGCGGACTGGCTGGTGTGATTTGCCGCGCGGTCTGCCAGCAGGGACCTGTTCCCGTCGAATCGGTGGGACTGAACAACACTTACGCGGAGAGCGGTAGTGCGGAAGCGCTCTTCGATCGATACGAACTATCGGCGAGAGCGATTGTGCGTTCGGCCCGGCGCGCAATCGCTCGCAAGCCCGAAAGACGGCTGATCGAGATTGGACGCAATGGAACACACCCCAACTGATCGTCCGAGAATGAACCACTCCTAGCGCCCACCGGGGCCGGAACCTGCCCGTTCCTCGCGCATGGGTCCGGCCCCTATCCCCCCTTCATGCCAGTCTGTGCCGCGCTATGCGCGCGCCGAAAGTGCCCTGATGATCTCCAGCAGGGTGGGCGATCGCCCGTGTAGAGAGCGATCCGGAAGATGATGTCCAGGATGGGCCCTCGGGATCGTGGGCCGGCTGACAAGCGGGCTCAGCAGCATGCCGCGGTCTGCTGCGGCAGTGTGACGGGTCAGCTGCTAGCGAAGAAAGGGGAGATTGGCGCTCCTGGACTCCCAGAGGTCCATCCCATGGCTCTGCGCGTAGGTCGCCGCCTCGAGTGCGATGGCGACCGCCTCACGCAGCGTCGAGTCGGAGAGGGGGGCGAGGGACGGACACTCCTTGCGGATCTTGTTCAGTGGCAGACTGAGGTGCTCAACCAACTGGCGGCCGACCGTGCTGCCGAAGAAGATGCCGGGTGCCGGTCTTGCGGAGGTTGCTATCAGCTTGGCGATCCTCATGGCCGGCGGAATGGAGTCGCACTTTTCGAAGAAGTACTGGCACTGCTGATGATAGATCGCCGGGACGAGGTCCATCAGTGAGACCTGTGGCGCCGTCCAGCAAGGAGTGACGCGCGCACAGAAATCGAGCGTGCGGGAGGCAATGGTGGAGAGGGTCGATCCCGGGTTGGACGTGCCGGTTGTGAGAGGAGCCAGCAGCGCCTCGCTCTCGTGCAGGAAGGCGCGGGCCGCGTCCGGGCTCTCGTCGGGCACCGCGTCGATCGAGGTGGGGGCGCCATGCTGAGCATTCAGCTCGGCCAAGATCTCCTCGGTTGTTCCGGCGGCGTACAAGGCATCGAATGCCGCGCAGGCCTTCTGCGGGTCGCTTGCTCCGACGAACAGGTTTCGGCTGTCGAGAAGGGCTGAACGATGGGCTCGTTCGAGGTAGGGGCGTGAGAGCGAGCGCAAGGTCTGGGTTCGCAGCAAATCGGCAAGCAGTGAGCGATAGGGGACATGGCTGGCGCCCACGGCATATTTGATGAACCGGTACGCTTTGGACCGCTCGACTGCCTGGTACAGGATGGTCTGTGACATGTGGCGTATTCTACCGGCCAACCCCATGGGAGCAAGCGATGGTACAATGCCGGGCCATGGGCACGATCCGAATCGACAATCTGGCGATCGAGGCGATCATCGGCACCTTGCCGTCTGAGCGGGAGGCGCCTCAGCGCATCTTCGCATCGATCGAGGTGGATACCGACACCCGCACTCCTGCAGAGACCGATGATTTGGGCCTCGCGCTGGATTATCGAGAGCTTGCAGACTGCGTCACCGAACTTGCGCTGACCGAGGAGTTCCTGCTGATCGAGACCCTGGTCGAGCGCGCTGCATCGCGTCTGAGAGACACGTTCCCGGTCACGCGGGCGCTTGTCGCCGTCCGCAAGCCCGCCGCGATCCCCGAGGCTGAGTGGGTCGAGGTGAGTGCCGAGATATGCTAGAATGCTGTTGGGTTGAGACTGAACTTCGCTGACTGAAGTGCCGATAGGTAATCAGATCCAGATGGACTGGCTAACCAACCCCGACCCGTTTCAACTGATCGGCGTGATCGTAGGTCTCGGCGCCTGCTATTGCTATGTCGCCGTGATCGCGTTTGATCTGTATCGCTACCTCCAGGTTCGGCGCGTGGTGCATTACCGCTGGCGCCGGATGGCTCAGGTGGAGGAAGCGCTGGCGGAGGCAGCGCGCAAAGAGGAAGAATTCCTCAACATGCTCGGCAGCTAGCCTTCGAAATAGGGGCCGCCACGGGCTCCTGTCGTCGTTGATTGATGAAGGCCGCGTCGCAGTAAGATCTTGCTAGATCCTAGAGGAATACCTCGTCGGCCATCTTGTGGCAGCCGTTGATTACCAGAATCGAC
>CAZANL010000374.1:1978-5309 GCA_964486115.1 uncultured Planctomycetota bacterium | reverse complement strand
TTCAGCCTGCGCTAGCCTCGCGCGGAGGTCTTCCACGACGGACGATGTTTCAGAGTGGCGGGGCGTGCTGGCTTTGCTCTGCCCGTCCATGGCGTGCATTTGCACACCGCCAACCCCCGCGCCGGCGGGCAGGCCTGATACAGGCGCTCGACGCACGCCGGGTCGCGGTCAAAGGCGACCGTCTGCGCTCCGACCTCGACCGCCAGTCGACTGAAGCGGCCCGTGTTGCAGCCCAAATCCCAGACTGTTGCCGGGCCAACGTCCAGCAGGCACTTTCGGACCAGCTGCTCCTTGACCGCCATCGCCTGCTGCTCGTAAGCATGCGTCTGCTCATAGTCGATCCACTCCGTGCCACCGGTCCGCCAGGTCAACCCACGGATGCAGCGCTTGAGGCTTTGCATCAGGCTCCCGAGCCTCGACAGCGAGAGTTTTGACCTGGAGGGAGCCGGTGAGGTCGTGGAGGCGTGCCTACGGATCATCCGAGCATGCAGATGTAGGTGCATCAGCAAGCCGTGGTTCAACCAGCTCCGGCGCGGAAGGAGCTGCGCCGCCAGGTCCAGCGGGATGCCATCCAGATGAGTGCGCAACAAGGAAGAGAGCCCGATATCACATTGTGAGATCAGCGCGAGAGGCGCGAGAAAGTGGCGGCAGAACTGACCGTATGCGACCCACGGCCTCCCCTCCACGTATGGTTCGAAAGAGAGTGTGTCGATCAGTATCGGGCGCCCATTGTCGAACTGGATGTTGAAGCCACTAGCGTCCTTGAGAGACATCCCGTATTCAAGGGCCCGGCGCTGGATTTCGAGTGTTAGCAGCGCGGCGTTCTTGAGCCCACCAAAGGCCCATTCGTAGGGATAGGAAACGAACGGCAGTTCACGGGGCCGGAGCACGAGGGCGGCGCTGTCGGACAGTCCCTCGCCGGCGGGCAACTCCTCATGGTCGACCAAGAGGCGATCTTCGACCAAGGCCGCATAAAGGCCTCCCTCCATCAGCTTGCGGTAGCTGGCATGGTACCCCTGGTTGACCTGGCGCAGCAGCGTCCCGTCTTGCTGCCGGAACAGAAAGCCGCTGGGATCGCGAAATGAAGCTGGATGTGGCATCCCTTGAGGAGCCCGGGGAGAAGGAGCGGGCATCTCACTCGTCCGGAGCTTGTTGCTGCTCCTCCTCCGGCACGGGCTTCTCGGAGCCGAACAACCATCTCAGCGGATAGAGCAGATACCGGCGAAACACCGTCGCAGTGGCCGCCAAGATGGCAATCAGTAACTGCACGAGCAGCGAGCCGGTGGCTGGATCGAGGTAGGCAAGCACACTGCGTATGATAGGGGCTACCTGATGGACTGTCTAGCCGATCGGCGGACAAACCAGCGCCCACCCAATGTATCAGCGGAAGGACCGGGGGAGGTGAAAATCGACTCTGGCCTCCTCACCGCCGACCGGGATGTAGTAGCCGCCGGCGCGAAGAGCCACAGGAATATCCCCCGATGCAGGGGCGGCCGACAGGAAGCGGATCAGCCGCGAAGTACTGAACGGCCGGTGGATGTCACGTCGTGTCTTCTGCCCTGGATACTTGATCATCAGCGGCACATGGGACCACTGAGATCCAGTGTTCGAACTCAGCTCTGGATCGAAACGCCAGGTGTGATCCGAGGTCAAGACGATCGTCGAGCGATCGTACTTCCCGACGCGCCGCAACCGGTCGAACAAGTCTCCGAGGACCCGGTCGGCATGGCTCAGCTGCGCACGCGCACCGCGCCCCGCTCCTGGAGAGTAGAACACGTTCACTGGTCGGGCCCCACTGTGGTCATGCACAAAAGGATAGTGGGGCAACGGCAGGTGGCCGACCACGAACTGGCCGTGGGCCGGATGGTCGATGATCGCTCGCAGCGCCGTCAGTAGCTGCCGCGTGTTGAGCACCATCCCGGCGTTTCTCGGCCGAGGGCTATCAGCATACAGCCGCTTGAGCAGCGTATGTCCCAAGAGGTTGTAGGCTCCCTCGTAACAGAACTGCCAGAATTGGTTCGTTGGTCCGGGGCCAATCCAGTCCCTGTAGCTGGCACTCCAGCCCAGGTCCACCTGGCTGCCGACCAGTTCGGCATAGGGGTGGTACCAGCCGAGCAGGTAGGTCCGGTAACCGCGCTTGCGCGCACCAACGAAGATGCTCTCCTGTTCTCGGCAGCGATGGAATCGATTGCCCTCCCGGAAGCCGGGCTAGCCGTTTTCCAGGGTGAACATCTCAGGACGCTCGTACAGCAGACGCGGCAGCGACTGCATCGTGTTCACGCCGGGTGCGTGGGCATCGTGAAACCCGGTCATCTGCCGGCTGGCCTGGCGCAACGCAGGCAGACCCATCCGCACATTCTCCCCGTCGAACGTCAACCGGTACGACCAGGCATCGAGCACCAGGATGTAGAGGTTGTTGGTCGGCGCCTCCATCTCCGCAGGGGCCGATATCTCCGCCACACGTTCCAGGATCGGTGCCCTCGCCGCTTCGTAGCGGTGAGCGGTCAACACGTTGAGCCAATAGATCGGCAGGAGCAAGCTGATGAACACCGAGGCTCGACCAAACCAACGAGCCCAGCGCGTGACGCCCCAGCACATGTAGACACTGACGGCGTCCTCCGCGAGCAGTCCGACCACCACCGCGGCGACGTACCTGTCCCAAGAAGAGAGCAGGTACTCCACCCAGAGAAGATGCCAGCCGACAACGGCCACAACGCAAAGGCCGGCTGCAACCAACAGACTGGAGCACCAAGTGGCTGGGAGTTTCCTCAGCAACTGGTAAGCCCCCCACAGCGCCAGACCCAGCCCAATCGTGGTCGTCAGTCGAACAACAGCGTACCCCATCGTGAAGAACAGCAGGTAGCGGTTAGCCGATGTGCTGAGCGTAGCCAGTCCCGGTAACAGCACGACAAACGCCCAGACCTGTGCCACGACGAGAGGGTGCAGCGACGGGGGTGGTGGTCAGGCTCTAGCCGGGCCGTCAGAGACATCGCTTCAAACAGCGCGGGCCGACTTTAGCTTCATGACGCTCTCCAGATCAAAGCACATCCAGCCTACAAGACCGTAAACCGTATTGGATGACGAATCTCCCCACGTAGCGGGTCACCTCGCCCCTGAACCAAACGCGACCAGAACGGCGCACCCGAGGTAGGATGGTCATCGTGGGGGGCCCGGTCCAGCAGCAGATGCTGAAACTCGTGACGTCATTCAGAGGGAGTCAGCGGATGGGGCAAATGCGGGCTCAATCGATCAGGATCTAGCAAGCCCTCGGTGGGTCGGTGTCAATCCCACGGCGGCTGACCACCCGCTGGGCGCTCTGCAGGAGCGCCCG
>CAZANL010000374.1:0-1968 GCA_964486115.1 uncultured Planctomycetota bacterium | reverse complement strand
TTACTCCATCTGGGGGCCAGTCACGCTCGCAATCGTACGAATTGCTGCAGGCCCATTCCGCGTGGATCGAAAACAGGGGTATAGCGTCTCACCTGTTCCGCCAAACACAGGCGGCCCGGTACGAATGTGGAACGGCAGAGAGGGGACCGACGGCGCTCAATAGAACAGCACCCGCGGCATGCTGCCACGGGTGCTGGATTGTTCCTGCCGTGATGGGTGTCTAGCGCCCGGCTACTTGAGGCTGGAGGCGATCGACTGGGCTTTGGCGGCAGCGCTTGTCGTCGGATACTTCTTCTGTAACATTGCGGCCGCGCTCCTGACGTTTCTGATCAGACGTAGGTTGTAGCGCTTCTTGGAGCCCCCGGGTCTCATCCGGGCCATGTTGCGATCGATATAGACCAGGATCTCGGCGGCCTTGAGCTCGTTCTGGAATGCCTTGTCCTTCTTCAACTCAGCCTTGCGCTTGGTCGCCTTATCGCCAATCTCGGTGCCCTTGAACAGGCTGCCCAGCTCGGCATAGCTATTCAGCGCGGTGACGGCATCCGCCTTCTCGTTCGTGCCGGCCCGGGTCAGCCGGCTGTTGCCGTAGTTCATGATGTTGTCGCGCAGGAAGGTCGCTTCCTCCTTGTCGGTCCCTTCGCTCTTCTCGGCGATCTTGGCCAGCTCGTTGGCGATTTTACCGAAATTTCGGTTGCCGCTGAGCTTGAGCGATTGCTGCCTCACGCGCTTCGATTTCAGTACGCGGCCGCGGGTCAGCCAGTGGGGTGCTCTGCTCATCACCTCGTCCAGCTTGCCGTCGATCTTAGTCGGATGACCTTCCCAGACGCACTTGCCGGTATGATCGAACAGCCAGGCTCGAGGGATGCCGCGCGAGGTGTCGCCGCGCAGGCTGCCGGATTGGGTGATCGTGTAGTTGACACCCTTGGACTGGGCGAGTGCCATGACGTTGCCCTTGAGGGATCCACTCTGGCGATGAATCGCGATGAGAGCTAGGCCCTTCCTCTTGTACTTGTCTTGCACCTTGACCAGGTGCGGCACGGCTGCCTTGCAGGGCGGTCAGTTGTAGCCCCACATCTCAACCATCACCACGCGGCCTTTTAGGTCCTCCATCGAATACTTGGGACCATACCACCACTGGCCCAGATTGGCGCCATCGAGTGACTCCACCTTGGCCTGCACGACGCCGCTGAAAGCGACCATCAGCCCGAGGGCAATGCACAACTTGCGCATGTTGCTACTCCTTTTGGCGTGTGTGTCCACCAACCCGTACAGCTAGTATACATAAACTAAAACTAACTCTTGAACGTTGTGCCGCGACGGTACGTTAGGATAATTCCTGGAATTTTGCAAAAAGGACCCAGCCGGAGTTCTCTCGAGAGGGATCGCTTGACCCGACCGGGCTCGGGTCCCCACAATTGAATGTGGGCTGGTCTGGAGAACGGAAAAGCTGATGAGACGACATCCACACGGTAGGCTGGCTCTAATTACAGTCGTTGGACTCTGGCTGATCGGTTGCGGTGCCCCACCGGATCTGATTGCCCTCAACGGGGAGTCCCAGACCGCTTTTCGTCAGGCGGAAAAGTTATTTACCGAAGGTAAGGCGCCGGAAGTGGTGCGCCTGTTGCTGCCCGTCAGGCTGCTTCATCCCGACGACGATCGTGTTCAGGGCTTGATCGACAAGCTCCCGCTGGATCAGGTTCATGCCTTGCTGCATGACAGCCTGCTCGGGTTCAACAAGGGTAAGCGAGCGCCGATCGATGCATCGGTGACCAGCCGGATCCTGCTCTATCTGCCCGATCGTTTACTCGATTTGCTGGATGTATTCGGCGTCGAGGTCAACTTCGGCCCGCAGGCCGGGGCTGGGTTCTGGTTGACCCGGGCGATGCAGGCCAAGGCGTTCTTCGGCTCCACCGCCGGGCTGGGGGTTTATCAGAAGCGCAACATCGGTGGACGAACCGAGGCGTCTGC
>CAZANL010000373.1:0-5312 GCA_964486115.1 uncultured Planctomycetota bacterium | reverse complement strand
CGACGGCGACGAGTTGCGCCTGGGCAAGGTCGCGATCCGCTGGCTCGAGTCGCCGTGCGAGGAGCATCGGGAGTTGCAGACCTCGGCGCGGTTGCCCGATTGGGACACGACAGACCTGCCGGTTTTTCCGCCTGCGCCCGATGAGCCGCAATCGACCGAGGCTCCAGCTGCTACCCCCTCAGCGCAGGGCATCACCCCCCCCGACCTGTTCAAGCCGATCGAAAAGGGGCTGCCGAGCTGGCGTCCGCCGCCGAAGGGCAACACCTTCGAGGAGCCGGACAAACCCTCCCCGGTGCTGTACCCGCGGGGCAAGCCGCCAGTGCTCGCGCCCAAGCGGGTCAAACCGAAACGAACGGAGCAGTCCACCCCCTGCGCGGGCACCGGTTCTCCCGCAGAGAGCGCGGCGAGATCACCGGTCAGGCCCGGTTCGCATGTCGTGCCGGCCGTCCCCAGCCTGGAGAGTGGACCCCCCGGGAAGGGGACCAAGACTTCGAAGAGCGCGGTGCTGGAGCCCGACGCGGTGGATGCGGCGTTGACTCGTCTGCGGGCCGAGGTTCCGGAGCTCGATCAGGAGACTTTGCTGGAAGGTCCACATCTGCGGCGGGTCAAGGCTTGGGTCGGGAAGGCGGGGGCGGGGACACTTGTTGCGTGTGCCGCCGGGCTGCTGTTGCTTGGGGTGATGACGCTCCATTCGCGTCATCTGATGGAGAGTCGATGGAAAGATGGCGCCCCGCCGACTGCCAGGCTCCGTCCGGTTACCGAGGAGGATCTGGCCGCTGTGCTCTACCGTCAGGCTGAAGCGCTGCGGTCCAGTGACGACAGGAGGTACCGCGACCTGCTGGCTCGTCTGGTCAAGGAGCACCCGCAGAGTGGCTGGGCCGATCTGGCGCGTGCCCGGCTGGCACCGCCGCCGAACGAAGGCACCGGCCCGACGGTCGAGCCCGAGCTGGACGGGGTCGTTAGGCGACTCGAAGGAGCCTTGGCTCGTGGACGCTATGCCGAGGCGCTCGAAGGATATGAACTGTTGTCGCGCACGGCCTCCACCGAGGAAACTCGTGCGAAGTTTGCCCGGCGGCTTCCAGAGATCCGGGGTCGGATGTGGCGTGAATATGAGTCGAAGCGCAAGGCGACGGTGGACAAACTACTGGTTTCGGGGAAAAGAGAAGAGGCGATCCGCGCAGCAGAAGCGCTGATCGATCGGTATCCTGTCTTGCGGGTGCGAGAGGATCTGGAGCGGAGGCTGAAGTGAGCAAGCAACAGCAAGATCTGGGCGAGAGCCTGAACGAACTGGCGATGGTGCGGCAGCGGATCGAGAAGGAACTGGCCAAGGCGATCGTCGGACAGAAGGAGGTGATCGCACAGGTCATTGCCGCGATGTTTTCACGTGGGCACTGTCTGCTGGTCGGGGTGCCCGGGCTGGCCAAGACGGCGCTGGTTCGCGCGCTAGCGCAGGTCTTCACGCTCGGGTTCAAACGGATCCAGTTCACCCCCGACCTGATGCCATCCGACATCACGGGAACCGAGGTGCTCGAGGAGGGGCAGGACGGACACCGCGATTTTCGCTTCATCCAGGGTCCGTTGTTTTCCAACATCATCCTCGCCGATGAAATCAACCGGACTCCGCCGAAGACCCAGGCTGCCTTGCTCGAGGCGATGCAGGAGAGACAGGTAACGGCGGGCACGGTGACGTACGACCTGCCCAACCCGCTGTTCATCATCGCAACCCAGAACCCGATCGAGCAGGAGGGAACATATCCGCTGCCGGAGGCTCAGCTCGATCGCTTCATGTTCAACATTCATGTCGACTATCCGACGCTGCCCGAAGAGGAACAGATTCTCCACCTGACAGCCAAGGAGCACGATGCGGAGCCGAACTCGATTGTTCCGGCGAGCCAGATCCTCGGTATCCAGAAGCTGGTGCGAAAGATCATCTTCAGCAAGGACATCGTCAACTACATCGTCCGGCTGGTTCGCTCCACGCGTCCGGGCTGGCCTGACACCCCCGACTACATCAAGGAGATGGTCGAGTGGGGCGCCGGGCCACGTGCCGGTCAGTTCCTGCTGGTCGGCGCTCGGGCGATCGCGGCAATGGAGGGGCGTTCTTGGGTTAGCTTCGAGGATGTGGCGCTGGTAGCCGTGCCTGTCCTGCGCCACCGGATGGCAACCAACTTCAAGGCCAAGGCAGAAGGGATCGACTCCGTCGATCTGGTCAACAAGTTGCTGAAGACGGTGCCTCGGGAACTTCAGACGAGGTATTCCGCATGAGCCGCATACTGATCGTGGCCTTGCTGCCGATGCTGTTCACCGCAGCGCCGGCGCAGGCGCAAAACCCGACCCAGGCCCAGGTGCAGCAGGCGATCGACCGGGCGCTGGAGTTCTTGGGTCGGAGCCAGAGGGCAGATGGGAGCTGGCCTTATAGGGCCGGCTATTCGCAGGGGGCAACGGCGTTGGCGGTCTATGCGATGCTGCTCGCGGGGAAAAAACCGACCGACCCGGTGGTCCGGCGCGGAATCCGCTACATCCTCTCGAAGCCTCCGACCAAAACCTATGGCGTTTCGCTGGTCGCGTTAGCGCTGGTCGAGGCGGATCCGGCCAAGTACCGCGGCGTGGTCACGCGCTATGCGCGTTGGCTCGAGGCTGTGCAGACCGCTTCCGGCATGTGGAGCTATCCTCGACGGGGTGGGGACAACTCGAACACCCAGTTTGCCGTTCTCGGGCTGTGGGCCGCAGAGCGAGGGGGCATCCGCACAGATCGGCGGGTCTGGAGTGCGGTTCGCGAGCATTTCAAGAGCAGTCAGGGGTCGGATGGATCGTGGGATTACAGTCCTCGTGGGCGCGGTCGCATGTCGATGACCCTGGCCGGTATCGGCAGCCTGTTGATTGCAAATGGCCGATTGCGAAAGCAGGGTCGGACGTGAGGCCAGGTCCAGGTCGATCGGTCGATCGCTGCTGGCTTGGCCTGGGTCGAGGGTCAGGGGGCGAAGGCCTGGCTCGGCCAACTCTATGAGATGTACGCGCTCGAGCGAGTCGGCATCTTGGCCAGCCTGCCGTCGATCGGGGGGCGCGACTGGTATCGCGAGGGGGCCGCTTGGCTGGTCAAGAATCAAGGCCAGCAAGGTACCTGGCCTCATCGGAGGTACGGTGCACTGGTCGGGACCGCGCTGGGGTTGTTGTTCCTGGGCAAGGGACGGGCCCCCGTGTTGGTCACCAAGCTGCGTATCTTGCCCGACTCCGTGGCCCGGGTCGGAGAGATCGACGAGCTGGTCAAGCGCGCCTCGAGGATCTTCAAGCGGCGTTTCACCTGGCAGGACGCGTCATGGGGAACGCCGCTGAAGCAGGTGCTGATGGCGCCGATCATTGCGATCAATGGCTACAAGCCGTTCGACCCGAGCCCCGAGCAGATCCAGTACCTGCGTCAGCTGCTGGACAACGACGCGACACTGCTGATCAATGCGTGTTCGCCGGCCTTCGACAGGAGCTTTCGCCAGCAACTGGCCAGCGTGTTTCCCCAGGCCAAGCTCAACCGGCTGGACAGCGACCACCCGGTCTACTCCAGCCAGTACAAGATCGATCCCAAGCTGCGGTTTCTGGAGGGTGTCAGCAGGAACTGCAGGATGCCGATCATCTACTCGAGCAAGGACCTCTCTTATGGTTGGGCGACCGACGGCGCACATCAGGGGCTGTCTGGCGCCTGGGCCAACAAGATCGGGATCAACATTATTCGCTACATTGCGGGAAAGGGTCAGAAGCTGGATCGCCTACGGCAGGTCGAGGTGGTTCGCGGCACAGCCCGCAAACAGGTTGGCCCTCGGGGCATGGTGCCGCCAGGGGCCTTTATTCCGGTGATTTTGCGCCACGGCGGCGACTGGAACCCCGACCCGGAGGTGATGAGCCTGGTTCTCGACGATTTGCGCCAGAAATTGCCGCTGCGCACCGGACGGGTGGCCAAGCCAATCAAGCTGACAGACAAGAGCCTGTTCAACTACCCCTTTCTGATCATCAAAGGGCATCGAGCGTTTTCGCTGTCCCAGGGCGAGGTGGGCCGACTGCGGCGCTACCTGACCGCGGGCGGCAGCCTGCTGGCGGAGTGCTGCTGTGGGAGCCCGGGTTTCGATCGCAGCATGCGCCAGCTGATTCAGGTGCTGTTTCCTCGCAAGAGGCTGGTGGGATTGCCGCCGACCCACTCGGTCTTCACCGCAGGCAGCGCGATGAAGCCGATCGAGTTCACCAAGGTCACGGGGCGTGAGCCGGGCCTGCCACCGCTGGAGGGGATCGAAATCGATGGGCGCACAGCTCTGATGTACCTGCCGATGAGTGCGGGGTGCGCGGTCATTCAGCACTCGCGGGCGCAGTGTAACGGGATCCAGAAGCGGAGGGTCTCGCTCGATCTGTTCCGTCGCATCGTCCTCTACGTGATGACACGCTAACGGCATGTCGTCGTACGAGAAGTACCTCAAGCCCTCGGTCATCCAGCAGGTCGGCCGTCTCGACTTGAAGGCCAGGTTCATCGTCGAGGGGTTCATCACGGGCTTGCACCAGAGCCCCTATCACGGGTTCTCGATGGAGTTCTCCGAGCACCGCAAGTATGTCTATGGTGACAGTCCCCGGACGATCGATTGGCGCTTGTTCGGCCGGACCGACAAGCTCTACACCAAGAAGTTCGAGGCCGAGACCAACCTACAGTGCCACCTGGTGGTCGACACCTCGGCCAGCATGGACTATCACCACGGCGGCCATATGAGCAAGCTGGATTATGCGATCTGCACAGCCGCCGCACTGGCTTACATGCTGACCCGCCAGCAGGATCCAGTTGGGCTGATCTTGATCGACGACCAGCTGCGGATGTACATGAAGCCACGGACCAAGATGAGCCATCTGACCGACATGATCGCGGTGCTCTCCAAGGCCGAGGCGGGTCAGGCTTCAAAGTTGGCTGACAGTCTGCGGGCCGGGGCGAGCCTGATCAACCGGGCGGGTTTGGTGATCCTGCTGACCGATCTGTATCAAGATCAGGGCGAGGACTCCAAGCTGGTGGATGCAATCCAGGAGCTGCGCTACCGCGGGCACGACGTGATCCTGTTCCATGTGCTCGATCAGGCCGAGGTGGACTTCGATTTCGGCGGCCCGATCACCTTCACCGACAGGGAGACGGGTGAGTCGATGACCGTCGATGCGGGTGGACTGAGGGAGTCCTACCAGAAAGAGCTCAACGAGTTCCGTGACAGCTGGCAACAGGCCTGCGGAGCGGCAGAGGTGGATTTTGTCCCGCTCGACACAGGCACACCGTTCGACAAGGCCTTGATGTCCTTTCT
>CAZANL010000372.1:3942-5367 GCA_964486115.1 uncultured Planctomycetota bacterium | reverse complement strand
CCGAGCGACTGCAACTCGCTGGCCTGCTGGAAGGCGACCCCGCGGCGCTCGAGATGCATGTCGCGCTACTCGAGCAGGAGGCGGTCCTGCGCGGCTGCCGCCTCGACCTCGATCTGGCCGAGGCGACGCTGGCGCTCGTCAAGAGTTCGTCGACCAAGCGCACCGCAAGCGGGGTGTTGCAGAAGATCCGCAGGCGCCAGTCCGGTGCCGACGGGCCGGCTGTTCCGACGGGCTGGGCGTGGCTCGGTGGCCGGCGGTTCTGGCAGGCGGCGGCGGGACTGGCGGCAGCGGTCCTCCTGACCATCTCCGGCATCAGCTGGCACATCAGCTCGCGACAGGCCGACTCGCAGGAGGCCTTTTTGTACGGTCGCCCGGCCCTCGTCCCCGGTGTCGCGTCGAGCTACCGTGTCCTGGTCCGTGACGGTGATGGGCACCAGCTGATCGAGGGCGCTTCTGTCATGTTTGCCGTCTACGACCCGCAGAAGAAGGTCGTCTGGGAGTCGAAGGCGGTCACCGACGCGTACGGGATGGCCGTCGTCGAGCCCAAGCTGGCCCTGGAACTGCCCGACGGCCAGTACACGGTCCAGGCCGTCGTCGATTCGAGCACGGGGCACAGCAAGGTCAGCCGCAGCGTTTCGGTCCGCCGCTCGTTCAAGCTGCTGGTCACCTCGGACAAGCCACTGTACCAGCCGGGGCAGACGATCCACCTGAGAACCCTCGCGCTGTCGACGGCCGACATGCGGCCCGCGGCCAAGCGTCGGGTGGTGCTCGAGGTTGCCGACGCCAAGGGCAACAAGGTGTTCAAGAAGTTCCTCGAAACATCGCGTTTCGGTATCGCCTCCGCCGACTTCGAGCTCGCCCAGCAGGTCAACATGGGCCGGTACCAGATCACGGCGAGCCTCGGAGACACCACCAGCTCCAAGACGGTCACGGTCAAGCGCTACGTCCTGCCCAAGTTCCGGGTGGACGTCACCACCGGGGAAGGGTTCTACAGCCCCGGGCAGACCATCACGGGCAGCATCGACGCCCGGTACACGTTTGGCAAGCCAGTGGCGCGGGGTCAGGTCAACATCGTGGCCAAGCACTTCGTCGGGCGCATGCGCCCCGTGGCCACGGCCGAGGGCACCACGGACGATGAAGGCCGGTTCGCCTACTCCCTGCAGTTGCCCCAGCGGCTGGTCGGCAACCCGCGCCAGGGTGGCGATGCGGCGGTGTTCATCGAGGCCACGGTGGTCGACGCGGCGGGGCACACCCAGACAAAGAGCGTCGAGCGAATCGTCGCTCGCCAGCCCATCCGCATCGCGGTCCTTGCCGAGAGCGGCCTGCTGGTGCCCGGCGTGATCAATCGCGTCTACATCGTCACCGCCTATCCCAACGGCCGCCCGGCGCAGACTCGCCTGCGGATCAGCGGGTTCGAGGCACCGG
>CAZANL010000372.1:0-3932 GCA_964486115.1 uncultured Planctomycetota bacterium | reverse complement strand
GTCGCTCGTGTTGGAAGTCCGCAGATAGCGCCAGCCGCCGGCGTGGCGAGCGTCGAGTTGGAGCCCCGACTTGCCCGGAACGCGAGGCTGACGGTCACGGCCGAGGACGCGCAGGGCCGCACGGCCCAGGCCAGCGCAAACCTGAACCTCGACCGGCGCGACGCGTCCGTCCTGCTGAGGACCGATCGGCCGATTTACCGCACGGGCGATACGGCCAGCATCACCGTGCTGAGCAACAGCCAGCGCGGTCGCGTGTTCATCGACCTGGTCAAGGAGGGCCGGACGGTGCTGACCGAGGCCGTTCAGCTGAGCCAGGGCCAGGGTACGCTGGCCCTTGACCTCTCGCACGACCTGTTCGGGACGCTCGAGCTTCACGCCTACCACATACGCGTCAATGGTGAAATCGTCGGAGACGTCAAGCTGATCCAGGTCAACCGCAGCAATCAGCTCCAGATCCAGGCGACGCTGGACAAGAAGACCTACCGGCCGGCGGAGAAGGCGGTGTTGAACCTCGCAGTCACCCGGTCCGACGGAAAGCCGGTCCAGGCAGCGCTGTCACTGGCGGGGGTGGACGAGGCGGTGTTCGCGCTCAGCGAGGCCCGTCCCGGTCTGGCCCGGGTCTACTTCATGCTCCAGGAGGAGCTGCTCGAGCCCCGGTACCAGATCGACACGCGAGTGCCGTTCAACCCGCATGGCGTGATGACCGTGGACCAGCCGGACGCGGCTCAGCAAGAGGCGGGCGCGGTGCTTACCGCCATGGCAGGGGCTTCCAGCGGACTGGCTCGTGACGCGGGCCGGACCTGGTCGCAGAAGCGCCAGGTCTTCGACCGCGAGGAGCGTGAATGGCATCACGACCTCCAGACCGCGGCGCTACTCACGCCGAGCGGTCTGCTGCTGCTGCTGTTGCTGCCGCTGCTGATCTATGCGGGACAGACACTCATTGCGGGTCAGATCCCCGGGGACCTCGACCGCAACCAGCAGTCCTCGCTGCGGTCGGCGGGCCGATCGCTGGCCATGTGGTGGGTCGGAGGGCTGTACCTGCCGTGGGCGATGATGCTGTTCGGACTGCTGCTGGTGAATTGGCGGCCGGAGCTGTACGGCTCCCTGATGCTGCTGTCCCTGACCTGCGGCGGCGTGTACCTGCTGCGGCGGACCGAGGAGGGGCGGCGGTCGACGGCGGGGCCGGTATGGTGGTACGGGACCGCGGTTGTCGGGATGCTCGGGGCGATCGTGCTCAGCCACGAGGTGACACGCTGGCAGCCCCAGTCGCTGCTTTTCACGCTCGGCGTGCTGGCGAGCACTCTGACCCTGGTGGGGCTGTGGCGCGGAGTGCGTAAGTTCCGTGAGCAGGCCTGGGCAGCGGGGCAGCCGCTACTGGCCAAGCTGACATGTGTGCTTCCGGTGGCTCAACTGGCGGCGATCACCGGGTTTTTTGGCCTGATCGCCGCGGTCGGGCAGCACCCGCGTCACCTGACCGATCAGCAGGCCGCTCCGTTGCTGCTCGGGATCGTTGCGCTGGTCCTGCTGACCGTCGCCGCGCTGACTCCGCTGGTGTACGGCGCGACCGGCGCGATCGGCCGCGGTCGCTGGCTGGGGCTGGCTTTGAGCCGACTGCTGATCGCCGCCTGCCCGCTGGTGCTGATCTTTAGCTTGCCGACGCTGAGTACGTCTCGCGGGTTGGGGGCTCGGTCCGACTCGCTGCGGGCAGGAACGGGGATGATGATCAGGACGCTGGCTGCTACGAGTCGGGGCCAGGAGGCCGAAGTCACTTCTGATGAACCGGCCGGGTTTAATTCGAGGGAAATACTGGGCGGCGACGCTGCGAACCAGCGGCCGGTGCGCGTGCGACGATACTTCCCCGAGACGCTGCTGTGGCGCCCACAGCTGATCACCGACGAGCAGGGGCGCGCCCGGTTGGAGATCCCTCTGGCAGACTCGATCACCACCTGGCGGCTGTCGATGAATGCCGTCAGCGGAAAGGGAGAGCTGGGCTCGAGCGCGATCGGGCTGCGGGTGTTCCAGCCGTTCTTCGTCGACATTGACTTCCCCGCCGCGCTGACCCAGCACGACAGGATCAGCGTGCCGATCGCGGTCTACAACTACCTCGACAAGCCCCAGAAGGTGCGGCTGGAGGTCCAGCGCCAGGGGTGGTTCACCCTGCATGGCGAGCCGGTCCGCGAGGTGACGGTCGGGGCTCGTCAGGTGACGGGCGTGCGCTTCGAGATCACGGCCGAGAAGCCCGGCGTGCATGCGCTGCAGGTCAGGGCGCACGGGGCGGAGCTCGCCGACGCCGTCGAGCGCAAGGTCCTCGTCGAGCCCGATGGCAAACGGGTCGTGAGCACCATCAACGGACGCATCGGCGAGGGCGAGGGTACGCACGAGATCACGATCCCGCCAACAGCGATCGAGGGGGCCAGCGATCTGCTGGTCAAGATCTACCCCGGCGCGTTCAGCGAGGTGATCGAGGGTCTGGAGGGCATCTTCAGGATGCCCGGGGGGTGTTTCGAGCAGACCTCGTCGTCCACGTATCCCAACGTGCTTGTGCTGGACTACATGCGACGTAACAAGATGATCAAGCCCGAGGTCGAGATGAAGGCCACGCGCTATATCAGCCAGGGCTACCAGCGCCTCGTGTCGTTCGAGTGCAAGCGGGGTGGCTTCGAGTGGTTCGGCCACGACCCCGCGCACATCGTGCTGACCGCGTATGGTCTGATGGAGTTCGTCGACATGGCCCGGGTCCACGAGGTCGACCCGGCGCTGATCGCCCGGACCCGGCAGTGGTTGCTGGGCAAGCAGCGCGGAGACGGGACGTGGCTCGAGGCGAGCCGAGGCATCGCGGAGGGGGCGATCAACGGCAAGCAGGGCAACGTGCTGCGCACCACCGCATACGTGGCGTGGGCCCTGGGTCAGAGTCTTGGTGATGAGGAGCCGGACAGCAGGCTGAGCCGGGCGCTGGACCATATCGCTTCCCAGGCGCTGAACGAGACCGACCCGTACACGCTGGCGCTGTGCGCCAACGCCCTGGTGGTTGGTGGGCACGACGCCGGGATGGCCGTGCTGACCAAGCTGGATGGCCTCAAGCAGAAGACCGACGGGAAGGGCGTTAAGTGGACGTCGACCGCCAGCGGCGTGACCCACTCTCGGGGGAACGTGCTGGCGATCGAGACCTCCGCGCTGGCCGTCCAGGCCTATCTCGTGTCGGGGTACGGTACGGCGACCGCCCACGCCGCGCTACGCTGGCTGTCGGGCAACAAGGATCAGTTCGGGACCTGGAGTTCCACGCAGGCCACCGTGCACGCGATGCGGGCGCTGCTGGCGGGTGCGGGCCCGGGAGCCGTGCTGGACAAGCCAGCCCATGTGACCGTCATCGCCGCCGGACAGGCCGTGAGGCAGCTGAAGATCACGCCCGAGACGAGCGACGTCTACCGGCTGATCAGTCTGCGCGACAAGGTGCGTATCGGAGACAATACCGTCTCGCTCGAGTCCGCAGGGGGTGAGGGGCTGGCCTATCAGGTCGTGGCGGTGCACTACGTGCCGTGGCCGAAGCAGGCGCGGCCGGCGAAGCAGCCGCTGACGATCGACGTCCGGTACGAGAACCCGGAGCTGTCGGTCGACGATCTGCTGACCTGTCGGGTCGAGGTCGCTTACCACCGGCGGGGGACGGCCAAGATGACGATGGTGGACCTGGGTATCCCGCCGGGGTTCGCCGTGCAGCGGGACAGCTTCGAGCAGCTCAAGCAGCGTGGCCTGATCGAGAAGTATCAGATCGCCGGACGTCAGGTGATCCTGTACCTGCGCAATCTGGAGAGCGGCAAGCCGTTCCGGTTCACGTACCAGCTGCTGGCCCGCTTTCCGGTGGCAGTCAAGACGCCTCGTTCACGGACCTATCAGTACTATGAGCCGGACGTCCTCGACGTCGCACAGCCCGTCCG
>CAZANL010000371.1:0-5382 GCA_964486115.1 uncultured Planctomycetota bacterium | reverse complement strand
GGCGCCCGGCGTCCGCTGGACGAGCTGCCCGTCACGATAGAGCGTCAGATGGGCGATGGCGGCCCCCGAGCGCGTGGCCTTGGCGCTGGCCTTCAGCGTGCCGCCCTCGAGCGACTCGATGGTCACTATCGGCCGCTGGGCGAACGGCTGCATCAGCGGGTCGCCCGCGATCAGGTTCATCCAGGGCATCACCGGATGGGCCATGTAGTAGCTCTCGATCAGGTTGTAACCCGAGAGGTAACGCTGGAGATGAATGTGCCGCGCGTTGAACGCGACCGTGTAGGGTTCGGCCACGCAGCCATGGACCGCGCTCGCACCCGCCGCGATGAAGTGGCACATCGAGGTCTGGCCACCCTTGCGCTTCGGGTTGAAGCAGCCCGACGTCAGCGCCACCGAGGTCACGTTGTCTACCAGCGCGCCCAGAGCATACGTGTTCTGGCCCGGAAAGGTCTTGGCCCAACCCGCCTGCCCGTACTGGTAGGCCAGCACGTCCTGCTTGCCGGTCAGCAGCGCCTTGCTCTTGCCCGGGTGGGGTATTACCTCTGATTTGAAGCCCCACTCTTCGAGGATCTTGGCCAGCGTGGGGAAGTGCTTGTTGTAGCAGCCCCGCGGATCTTTTGCGCGCGACTGGCTGAGGTAGACCGTGCCGGTCGGCCGCTCACGCTCCGAGGCGATCGCCCGATCGACCAGCTTCTTGGAGTCCGAGACGCTGAAAGCATTGATCGTGCCCGCACAGTACAGGGCGTACTTCTGCAGGGGCAGGTCCAGCGGTTGGCGAAAATCGATGCTCCGGTCTCGGCCGTTGTAGGGATTGCCACTTCGCCGCCAGGACTTGCCTGCCTGTCGGAACTCTGCGCGGTCCACATCCATCACCGCCAGCATGTGGGCCACCGACCGGTTGCGATCCCGCAGCTTCTTGGGGCGGGGCTCCGGCATGATCAGCTCGACCGTCACCGGCACATCTCGTGAAAGCACCAGGGTGGTGATGTGGCTGCTCTTGTTGGCCGCCAGCCAGGCCTTGACCGGTTGCTCCACCTCCGTCAGGTACGTGCTGAATGGCCGGATGTAACCCCAGTGCTTCTTGTCCAGGTTGAGGTGGACGATGTGGTGGCGCGGGACCCCTCGCCGATGCATGTAATAGTGGGCCACCTCGAGCGACTCGGAGCTGGCGTCGTTGGCCAGCACCAGGACATTCTCCGGCCCGCCACCGGCCAGGGCGGGACAGGAGAGAAGCGTCAAGCACAGCAGGGGCAGCCAGGCGACGGAGCGGGTCATGCCGTCAACGTATCAATCCCGCGCAGGTCGGTCAAGACCAGAAAGGCCTGCTGGACCCGATCGAGTTGCGCCAGATAGACCGCGTCAGCGTAGGTCAGATAGGCACCCAGCGCGACCATTTCCCAGGCCTGACCTAGCCCGGCCTCCCAGCTGCCTTCCGTCAGCCGCTGCATCCCACGCACCTCACCAAAAAGCCGCAGCTGACTGGCCAGACGCCGGAGCGGCTCTGGGACGCTGTCGTCGGCCCAGCTCCACAGCCAGCTGCTGGTTTCGCTCGAGAGGCTACCCATCAGCTGGGCCTCGGCAACCAGTCCCCCATCAACCATGGAAAAGGTGATCCGGCATCCCTCCCGATCCAGCTCGACGTCCTTCGACGCGCTCAGCCGATAACGCTCCTCGACATCCTCCTGAACCATCTTGGCATAGTTGCGGGCCTTCTGAATCAGCGCGCTGGACTGGATTTCGGTGAGCTGCGCGGCACCCTCGTCCGTCTCGAACGGGACGACCGCGTTGAGCGAACGCGCCTCCTCGTAACACCGGTGACACAGCTGGCTCACCCCGGCAAAGCTCTCCGACCGCTCGTTCCAGCCCTTCTCTTGCTCGAGAATCTGCCTGCAGGCATCACACCAGGCGTCGGGCCACGGGTCCTCGGGAGTGCGTCGGTTACCGTGATAACCGCAGGCAATACCCTGTGCCAGATGCCGACAGGTCCACGTGGGAATGCCCTCGCCATGCCTGGGACAGTCGACCGTCTCGTCCGGATTGCTCATCGTTCCTCCAACATAGCGAATAACGGCTCGAGTTGTCCCTCCTCGACCGTTTCGGGCAGCGCGCCGAGTGCATCGAACAGCGCGACCCGCCTGTGTGGATCGAGCGTCAGCGCATGGTCGAACAGACGACGCAGCGCCGGCGAGTCCGGCATCTGTCGCTGCATCAGATCCTGCCAGATCTGGGCCAGCCGCTCGTCGATGCGACAGGCGCGAGCCAGCGCCCGCTCGATCTGCTCGGTCAACTCGACGGCCCGCCTGGAGATCTCTGGCATCAGCTTGCCGTCAACTCCACGCTTGCTCAGTCCCGCAAAGTCCCCCGGCGCGAGAGTGATGATTTCCGACACGCGGTAGGTCAGCTGCTCGCCCGCCGACATCGACAGCCGCCCTTTGGGCAGCAAGCGACCGGCCCCCTCGATCCCGACGATCACCAGATGAAGCGGCTCCTCACGCTCCCGCAGCGCCAGAGCCGCATCCAGTGCGAGGAAGGCGGTTCCCTTCTTTATGTGCGCCATCGGATCGGCGGCCCTGGCCTTTTTCGCGGCGGAGTAGAAGCCGACCCCCAGCAACGAACCATCCGGGTGGCGCAGCCCCAGCCCACGCGTTCCCTGAGGATAGATCGCCAGATCGATGCGTTCATCGGCAACCCGCTGCGCAGCCTCCTCCAGCGAGGCAACCGCTCTCTTCGAGTGCTTTCGGTCGATCGGAACCATCCCGATGGCCATGATCAGCCGCCCGATACCACTCCACGAGTGGATCACTGGATTGTCGACAAAATGATCCTTGGCCACCACGAAGCGCAGGCGAACCTCTCGGTCGGTCCGAATCAGCTGGTCCAGCGACGGGAAACCGAAGGCGAAGTCGGTCTGACTGACATGGTTGAACAGAAACAGGCGTTTGCCCTGGAGCCCTTCGAGCCGTTCTGCCCCCTCGGTGACCAGACAGGCCCTGGCATGCCACAGCACCATCAGGCCCCAAAGCCGCATACTCTGATCGACATGCTCACGCAGGAAAGCATCGCCGTGGCGGCGAGCAGAGCGCATCACGATGCGGGTCATCCAGGCCGAGTCGAGAAAGACCCGCAGACAGGCCAGCCGTAGCTGACCGGTCTGTCCATCTCGCATATCGTACCCCGCAGGCGGACGGACGATCTGCGCCGGCTCCTCTCCAGGTGCCCCAGCCGGTCCGTAGATCTGGTGGACCCGGGCAAAGAAAGGACCCGGCAAGAGACCCGGCCCGCCCCACATCAGCTCGGCGCTGGCCAGCTCCGCAGAGCGACGCTGCCAGCGTGCCAGCAACACGAGTGCGACCAGCGTCCAGCCCAGCCAGTACAGCGGCGAACGCACCACCAACCAGATGGCCCAGGGAGCCAAGCCCAACTCGCGCCAAAGAGTGATTTTCCACTCGAGCCATCCCAGCGCACCGTTGAGCCACGCCCCGGGCGCACCGGTCACGCGCCACAGCGGCCGAAACAAGACCAGCAGCGGAACAGCAAACAACACAACGAGCAGGTGACCGTTCATCGGAAGAAGCGGCCATGGTAACCGAAATCCCGCATTTGTCCGGGGTGGAGGGTCTGGTCCGGCAGCGACGGAGCCTTCCTGCTAGAATGGCCAGCCGTGATCTTCGACCACCCACTGATCAGTCAACGCTACTTCTTCCCGCGCCGGCAACCCCTGCCCGACGCGGTGACGGTCGACGTCGGGCGGGCGACACTGGCTTGCCGACACCTGCAACAGGATCCCGCCGCCCTGACCGTCGTGCACTTTCACGGCAACGGCGAGATCGTCGAAGACTACCTGCCGGATTTCGGCGAGGCGCTGCTGGGACTGGGCGTCAACGTGTTCTTTGCCGAGTATCGGGGCTACGGGGGTTCGACCGGCGAGCCAGCGCTGGCCGCCATGCTGGCCGATGTCGTGCCGATCGCGGAGGCGATCGGCGCCCCGCCCGAGCGCACCATCCCGTTCGGCCGCTCCGTCGGGTCGATCTATGCCATCGAATACGTCCATCGCTTCCCGCAGGCGGCAGGACTGATCCTCGAGAGCGGCATCGCCGACCCGCTGGAGCGGGTGCTGCTGCGGGTCTCGCCAGAGGAGCTCGGCACCACGGCCGAGGCGATGGACGAAGCCGCGAAGGTCCTCGACCACCGCAAGAAGCTGGGCGGCTACCATGGACCGGTGCTGGTGATGCACGCCGCCCACGACGACCTGGTCGACGTGCGGCACGCCGAGCGCAACGCGGCCTGGACCGGCGGGGACCGCACCAGGCTGCTGGTCTTTCCCGAAGGTGACCACAACAGCATCCTGTTCGCCAACTGGCCCGCCTATCGGCAGGCCCTGTGGGACTTCTTCACCTCGCTGCAGCAGCCTTAGCCCCGAGCGGGTCAGACCGTCGTGTCGACGATCACCCCCCGGAACGGATCCACGACCGGGGCTCGGGATGGAGGACTACCGATCGTGTCCTGGGTATCTCGGACCTGGAAGGAACTCTGACCTACCTGGAACGTGCTCGTCGGACTCACCTGAAAGGAGCTCTGCCCCACCTGGAACGTGCTCTGACTGGCCTGGAAGCTGCCGGCCTCGACCTGCAACCGATCGGGAAAGCTGACCGGCCGGCCCGGCGGTGAGTCGATCGTACGGGCGGCGGGCGCCTGTGAGATCTCGGAAGAGGCCGGCGCAATGAATACGGGGTCGCTGATCGGACTGACCACACCCCGATCATATCAACCGCCCGATTCCTTTTCGACCGGTGTCTCCCGCGGCAGACGCTCACTCAGCGCCGACGACTCGCTCTCTGGCCTCGCGCTGGTGTCGACAGGAGTCCCTGACGCCTCACTCAGACGGCGTACCGCTTCGTCCTCATCGACAGCCCGGTTTGGCGCTTCGCTTCGGAGAGCCGGTGGGTCAAACCCGTGGTCATACTCAACGTCCACCGGGGCCCCACTCCGACCCATGGTGGCTGTCGCGGTAGTGCCACTATTGACCAGCCGCTCGATCATGCCCTGAATGCGCCCCGGCACGCCGGTGGCCCTCATGACCGGGTTGAGCACGCAGGCTGTCTTCGGCCCGCCAACCATCGACATCCCACCGGACAGCAGCGTGAGAAACGACGCAGCCAGCAGTGCCACCCGCTGCCGCAGCTTGCGCTGACCACGCGAACAGTCGCCAGTGATCAGGGTGCCGTCGGCGCGCCGAAAGAAGCGCACGCAGGGTGGCTCAGCGCCTGAGCCGGACATAAACGCGGTCGCCTCGGTCCGCGACATGGCGGACAGGTTGTAAACGGTCTTGTGTATTGCTCGGGGTTAGTGGGAAAAACCAGTGAGTTAGGATTCCGAGCCCAG
>CAZANL010000370.1:0-5394 GCA_964486115.1 uncultured Planctomycetota bacterium | reverse complement strand
CCACGACCCCGGCGATCAAATCTCGCATGCACCGGATCCGCCAGAAGGTGCGCTCCATCGCAGAGGCCTTCCTCACTGAACAGAGGTTACCCGCATGAGCCAGCTCGAGCTCCCCCCGTTCGACCCTCCAGGGAACCTGCAGGCCAGCGTGATGCAACGCCTGACCGAAGAAGGCCTGATCGAGCCTCCGGTCCAGCCAGCTCTCGTCGGCCGCACCGTTCAGCGCCTGGAATCGTGCGGCCTGATCGCACCGCCCTCTCCATGGCCCGGGCGCCTGCGTGCGGCCGCCGCAGTGATGCTGGCCCTGGGCATTGGCGCGGCGGTCGGTGGCCGTGCACGCCGTCCCGAAGTCCGCACGGTCGTTCGAGAGCGGATCGTGCCGCAGGAAATAGTCCGGCGAGTCGAGGTGCCTGTGGTCCGGGTGGAGGTTCGCGAGAAACCGATCGAAGTCCCCGTCATCAAACACACGGTCGAGTATCGGGATCGGGTCGTCACCAAGGAGGTGGTCCGGCGGGTCGAGGTGCCGCGGATCAAATACGTTGACCGGATCAAAGAGCAGTACCGGGAGAGAGTGATCTATCGCGATCGGCCGAGGATTCGAATCGAGGTAACCGATGCGCGGCATGTCGAACGCTGGGTGGCGCGACGCCAGTGTTGGGAGCCAGTCCTGCAAAGCTCTACCCTGCACCCTGGAACTCTGCTGAACTGCACCGGTCGCGGGATGCTGATCAGTCCTTCCCAGCGCTACCGGTTCGAAAAAGGGGTCTATCTGGTAACCGCAGCCGGCATGATCGATCCACTTCCCGAACCCGAACCGCGAACCCGACCACTGAAATCGTCGACCCGTGGGCTAATTCCCAAGCTGCTCCACAAGCGTCGAGTCGGAGAACGCTGGGAACGCACCCAAGCACAGGAGCAGCTGGTACGGCTGTGGCGGCGGATGGGCGATCCGGGCCTGGATCGGGACACACTGATCGGGATGATCGCGATGCGCCAGCTGGGAGCAGGTGCCACCCCGCCGACTACCGCCGAGGGCTGGGAGGCCTGGGCCCGCCGAGTCGACTCACCCTGACTGAAGAGGTCCTCGACGTATGCGGGGGCAGGAGATCCAGCCGACCCCCCGTTGATACACACAGCGCAGCTGGCCGTCGCTCGCACACGCGCCTATTCCCAGGCAGAAAACGTCCCGCGCCAGGCGTCCAGCTTCTCGTTCAGCTCCTCCCGATGCGTCTTGTAGTAGACCGCGCCGCTCACCAAGGCTATGCCACCGATCAAGACCAGCACCCCCAGGCTGGTCATCCGCGCCGCGTGGTCGACACGCAACAGTGCCTTGACCACGATGATCGCCAGGTTGACGACGACCCCGGTGAAACCGAGCATCATGTACAGGCGCACGCGCAGGAAGCTGCCGAGCCCCATCGCCGAGAGGCACAGGCAGAGCAATGTCGCGTTGTACACCACCGGATACCGATCATCCACCAGCACATAGTAAGCGCTGCTGCCGAGCATCGCGAGTAGGGTGAACAGCCGGATGGTGTTGCGGGACTCGGGCTCGATGTGGCGCTCGAAAAGATGGAGCAGGATCAGCACGCCAACTCCCACAGGGATGACGTAGGCGTGCAAGACGCGAAGCTCCAGCTTGGACCAGAATGCGATCAGCACGAACGCCACCCCACCCACCAGCCCGGCGACGCGATAAGGACTTTCTCGGTCATTACGCCCGAGATAGCTGAACATCACGCTGTGCAGGCCCACCACCATGAGCGTGATGTCGCTCGAGAGCGCCGCCGCCTGGGTCAGGTAAATCGACAACGCGGGCAATGCAAAGTAGGTCACCTTCAGCGACTCGCGAATTTCACGGGACCGCTGCTCGATGACCTGCATCAGACCGGTCAGCGCGAGAGAAAGACCGAGAAGCGCGTAGACATCATGTACGCTGGTCCAGCCAGCCACCTGTTCCAGCCGACCACGGATTGCCAGCAGGAGCGCGAACAGGCTAACCTGCGCGACAATGTAGGGCAGCACCGTCTTACGGCGCATTCCCTCCTCGAGCCAGCTCACCGCCAGCCCGGCCTGCAGCAAGCAGATCATCGTGAACTCGGGTAACGACGACTGGCTGGGCAGCAACAGCTGCTCAATGCAGGCAAACCCGAATACGGGCCAGAGCAAGCCGCTGAAGATCTCTCCGCCCGACTGGCCCAGCCAGTTCAGCGTCTGATCGAGCAACCTCGGCGGATAACGCTCGAGCTTCTCGTACGCCGCATGACAAAAGCGCTGGTACAGCAACGCGCCGCCGCCGGTCAGTAACAGCGCCAGGGTCACCGACATACAGCACCGCGGGTCTCCTACCGCATCCAGCAGATCCGTCTCCCGGTACGGTAGCTGGCTCCAGAAGGTCAACCAAGTCGGCACCGCCACCAGCAGACCGGCCCAAAACAGCTCGTCCAGATTGGCCGCGGTGCGGCCCTTGCGCGGCACGGCCGCAGAAATCAACATGATGCAGACGGTGGCCCACAGACCGACGGCCGAGCCGGGGTGATGATAGATCACATGCAATGAGGCCAGCGCGAGCAGAGCCAGGCTCGAACGCCCCATCATCGGCAACTCGATCCGTCTCGGCAGCACCCGATGCGCCACCAGCAGCGCGACCCAAAATCCCAAAATCGTCCAGATGACCAGGTCACGCGAGAGGTAGCTGCTGACGACGAAGTCTGCGTGTAGCGCGAGCAGCAACTGCAGCCCGGCCAACGCAAAGTAGACGGGTGAGCCGCGGCGGAGACCGTGGTGCAGGAGCATCGACGCCCCACCGACCAGCAAAAGGGCGACCATCTCGGGGTGTTGCTGGTAGTCTGCCAGACCCCGCAACATCCCGACCTGCGTGGCGACCAGCAGGCAGACGCCCCAGTTCCGCCGCAGACCGAACCACTGGTTTCCATCGAGCCCGGCCAGCTGCTGAACCCAGGTACGCAGCGGTGAACGCTCAGCGCTGGCTACGGTCCAGAAGTGGCCCAGCGCGATAGCGCACCAGGCCGAGGCTACCGGATGCTCGAACGGACTCAGTCCGGGAAGCGCGGTGAGGGCGAAATAGCTACCGGCCATCAGACCCAAACCACCATAGAGGGCCAACCACTCGGTGCCTCCGAGACCGTGGAGGCGAAGCATGAGGCCGGCCACCAGCATAATCAGCGGCGCATTGGTGTGATACGGGGTGTGCATCAACGGCTTGTCCGGGAAGAAGATCAGCTGCGCCACACCGAAACAGACATACATCCCGAGTATGACGAAGGACAACGTGGCGGCCGAATCCCGGTAGCGCGAACCCTCCTCTGACAGCTCAGCCCGAAGGTAGAAGTAAATCGCCGGAAGACCCAGGGCCGCCAGCGCCGTCTCCGGTCGACGAAGCCCGGGAACGATCAGGGCAAAACAAGCGATCGCCATCGCTAGCCCCATGTGGTACAGCCCCTCGAGCATCGCCCCGTTCGACTCGCTGGTTCGCGCGGCGTGGCGGAAGTAGAACCCGGCGACCAGGAACATCGCGCCAGAGATCAGGAAGCGCAACGTCGGGATCTCGCCCAGATCTGGATGGACGAAGTAGTTGGTCCACAGCAGCGCGATAACCAGTCCGGCCCCGGCAATCCCGGCCTGTCGGCAAACCTCCCGCAGTACCTCAATCCGCCCCAGCAGCGCCGTCATGATCAGCGAAACGCCTAGACCGAGGCACACCAGATGCAGCTGGGAGAGACCCTGTGAGAGGAGCAGATCGCCGACGGACAGCCTCACCGAGTGAATGTTGCCCAGGCTGAGCAGTACGCACGCGGCCGCTAGGCAGGTGGGCTGGCGCCAGACCAGCCCGAGGATTCCCAGCGTCAGTACACCCAGATACGGGGCCAGCAGCTGTATCGGCTGATCGCGCCAGAGGCTGGTATTCTGTCCGATGGCCGCCGCACAGGCCAGCAGACCCGCCGGCCCGAGCAGCCATGGAACTATCGGGCTCGATAGCCCGGGAATCGGGGCGGGGCCGCCGAACCGCACCCCTTCCTTGCGCTCCCAGAACAATGTGTGTCCCAGTCCAGCCAGACCCAGCAAGAGTGAAAACAGCCCTAGTCTCCAGGGCTCCGCGAGCAACATCAGCCGAGCGGGGATCTGCGTTTCGCGAACCAACATCGAGTGGTGCGCGAGCAGGTAGGTCAGCAGACAACCCACCAGCAAGGGGACGCCCGAGCGATTGTCTCGCCCGTTACGCAACAGGACAAAGATCAGCACCGCCTGTTCCACGACACCCAGCCGCAAGCCGTGGCACACGCCGTACCCCACGCCCAGGCCGCAGACCAGACCAGCGACCGACACGAAGCCTAGAAAAGGCCTGTAGAGTCCGACCGCCCGCTTGTGGATCGGCTCCAGCGCGGACTGCAAAACCATGATAACCAGCGTGGTACAGATGATCAGCCGCAGCCCGGGATCAAGCTCGAACCGGCCGAGCAGCGGGCCGCTTCCGGACAGCCCCTGGGCCAGCACACAGGTCGCCGCCAGAATACAGAGCGCGACACCGTGAGCTGGCTCCCGGCTCCCCAGCCCATGCCAGGCCAGCAAGGCCGCCAGCAGAATCAGCAGCTCACGCAGCGGGGAGGCCAGTGTCCCACCCAAGAACAGGTCGAGAGCCACCAAACACGCAACCAGCGCGCTACCCCAGTCCAATACCTGGTGAGTCGGCTCGGCCAGCAGCTCTCGGACCCACTCGGCGCGCGGCACGAGAAAGAACTGATAGCTCCCGTAGAGCAGCGTCAACACGCCCAGCAGCACCAGGCAGGGCACCGCCCAGCTCGGGTCTGGTATCCGCTCGAAGTAGGCCAGGCTGATTCCGGCCAGCAGAGATAACCAACCCAGATGGGTGCCCGCGACAGCCGCACGGTGGGTTCGATGAAAGACCGCCATCAGCGTCCAGCTCACTCCGGTCAATGCAATCGCACCAGCGGTTGCCAGGCCCACCTTCATTTCCGGCGGCTCTGCCAGGTTCTTCAGCAGAGTCCAGCTGTCGGTCCGAGCGATCAAGAAGAGCACCGTCGCCACCAAGGGCCAGGTGAACAGGGTGTGGTCGTATCGGCGAAGTGGGAACGGCGTGCGCCCCATATAGAGGTCGCCCTCCGGCAGTCCCTCCAACAGCTTCCAGCGCCGCACCGGGAAACAGAGCAAGGCCAAGCCGAGGGCTGTGCAGGCGCCGCCCAGACCCGAGCCGAACTGCAGCCGATCGAAGGTCTCCTTGAACTGCACCCTGAGTTCGGGAAACAGCACGACCAGGATCACCATCGACATCAGCGCGGGTACCAGCGAGCGGGAATGGTAGGTCGCGATCATCAGCACCGCGGACATCATCAGCGGACCGGCGTAATCGAACAG
>CAZANL010000369.1:2221-5395 GCA_964486115.1 uncultured Planctomycetota bacterium | reverse complement strand
TTCGAGCACCATGGCTCTGCGCAGGGCGGCGACTAACTCGGTGCCCCCCGCTGGGCCGCAGGCCTGCGCCACGACGCTCATCGCCTGGCGCCTGGGCGACTTCGCCGACCCCGCGATTCGGGTCCCGACCGAGCAGGCGCGGGCGCTCGCGATCACCAACCCAGGCCCGGCCATCGTAGTCGGCCGCGACAGACATCGTCAGGTAGAGCAAGGTCTCGTCCGGCCGAAGGACCGAACCATCTTCAGACCGCAGACGCAGATATAGGTTCGGTCGCTGCTCTACCCACGGATCATGGTCGCCGAACTTGAGGTCGCGCTCGAAATGAAAAGTCTGCCTCTCGTGACTGCCCGGCCAGCCTCCACCCGAACCCGACGCACTGATGTTCCCCGGCTGATTACCGGCTGGACCCCGACCCGCCATACGGTCGAATTCGCGTCTCCAGTTTTGCGCCAGTTCCCCGGGTGTGGTGGCCCTCGCCGGCGGCTTGAAACGGTAGATCCCAAACAGCAGAAAAAGCAGGCAGCCCGCGACAGCCGCGGTGGCTTTCAGCCAGACCCCTCGATCAGAGGAGCCAAGGCGACTCCGAAACCGCTCGCCACGCTCTAACATCGCCTGTGAACCGAGCAAGCCGAGAAACGAGATGACATAAAAGACGGTAGCCACGACCCAGGGGCGTAAGGACTGAGCGATCAAGAGCACGACCCCGGAGGTGACCCCGAGAATGATGAACGAGTTCTGCGATTGGAGCAGGAAGCTGGACAGCGACAGAAAAACGAGGAACAGCTGCCAACCCTCGATCTGCCAGTCGAGGTACCCCAGACCGATCAAGCAGCTGGTCGCGAACAGAGACAACGTCAGCACCCACACGCCGATCTGCTCCCCAAGTCTCGCCGCCACCCATTGCTGTTCGCGGTTGCGCATCACGAAACTGATCGTGCAGCCCAAACCCAGCACCCAGAGAGCCAACCGAAACACGGCCTCTTGTTGCGGGCCTTCTCCGAGCGCCAGGTGGATCTGTACGATCGCGATCGCACCACAGAAGAAGGCTAAAACGTAGGGGATCCCCCTCATGCGGGCTCCGCGTGACAGTCGTGGGTTTGCACCACGACATCCATCGCCCGCAGCGCGCTGCAGGCCTGCTCCAGGGTCCCCGCGGTTTCAAACGCTCCATCTAACAGAAACGCAACCGGCTGAATCGAGCGTCGACGCAAACGGGCGCGAACGGCTTCCAGACGCTCCAGCTCGAGGTCCAGCTGACTGAAGATCACGACCAGCGTGCCGCCTTGGGGTACCAGGCTGACACCTCGATCCAACACGTCGACCAGCGACGTTCGACCTTCTACCCGAATCCGCGCCAGCCTGTCGAGCAGACGCAGGTACTGCCGCCGACCAGGAAGCGGTGGCATGACCAGCGGCTCACCGTCGTCGGCGATCAGCTGTAGCATCACTCCCTCGGTCGAACCCACCTGCCCAATCGTGGCTGCCAGGCGAATCGCCCATTCCACGCTGGACTTCGCCCCCTCGCCACGCACACTGTCTCGCGACAGATCGAGAAAAATCGACAGGTGCATCCCGGTCCCGGACTCGAACTCCTTGACCACCAAGCGCTCCCGCCGGGCACTGGCCCGCCAGTGTATGTGGCGCACCGTCGCACCGCCGCGGTATTCGCGGGTCCCCAATGGGTTTGTCGTACGACCGGATCGAGAGATCTCGGCGCGGGTCGTCTGGTCACCGACGGCCAGGCTGGCCCAGTTGACTGGCAGTGACGAGAGCGGCTGCGGATAAACCACCACCTCTTGCTCCAGTGACACCACGCGCCGCGCTCGGAACAGACCCAGCGGGTCAGAAGTGGCCAACTCCAGCGGAGCGAGCTGGTAGACACCGCGCCCAGCGTTGCAGACTGCCTGGTAGCCCACAGACGCAGCCCGTGCTCGGGGCGCGAGACCAGACAGCAGCATGCGCTTTAGCGGCTGCCGGTCTGCAGGAAACCAGTCGGTCACTTCGACCAGATAACCGGGCAGCCATCCCTGGTTGGTGACCGTCAACCGCACATCGACAGACTGTCCTGCATCGACTATTTCGGGACACTCCCGGTAGCAGCTGAGCCGGGCCAGCGACCCACGACAGAGCACGTAAGACCAGACTCCTAGCAACAGCAGCGCCTGAGCCAGTGAAATCGTCAGCGAGTTGCGGGCCACCAACCCCAGCACCCAGGCAACTCCGCAGAGTGCACCGAAGGCCGCCAGACGCGCTGATGAACCAACCCCCGCGTGCGAGTTCACGGCTGCGCGATCGGCACACGCACATGGCTCATCGCCCAGCCGACCACCTCTTCACCCGTGACACCACGCATCGAGGCCTGGGGTTTGATCAGGATTCGATGTGAAAGAACGGTCGGGGCGAGCCTCTTGAGCAGTTCCGGGGTGACGAAGGTCTTCCCCGATAGTAGGGCGAAGGCCTGGGCGGCGCGCAGCAAGTTGAGTGTCCCGCGAGGGCTCGCGCCGAGCACCACGCTCTCGTGTTCGCGGGTCGCCCGCACCAGATCGGCCGCATATTCCTTGACGGAATGCCCCAGATGGATCTCCAGGACCGCAGCGCGTAGCTGCTCGATCTCCTCCAGCGACAGCACGGGCTGCAACTCCTCGAGCGGATGGCGCCGAGCCTGCAGATCGAAGATCTGCACCTCCTCGGCCGCCGCCGGATAACCCATCGAGATCCGCAACAGGAAGCGATCCAGCTGGGTCTCAGGCAGCTCGAACGTTCCCGATTGCTCTACCGGATTGAGGGTCCCGATCACCTGAAACACAGACGGTAGCGGATAGGTCTGTCCGTCGACCGACACCTGGAACTCCTCCATACACTCCAACAGGGCGGACTGCGTTCGAGGAGTGGCGCGGTTGATCTCGTCCGCTAGCAAGATATTGGTGAACAGCGGCCCTGGCTTGAACTCGAAATCCCGCGTCTTCTGGTTGTAGATCGAGGAACCAGTGAGATCCATCGGCAACAGATCGGAGGTGAACTGCACACGCCGGAACTGGCCGCTGATCGAGCGCGCAACCGCTTTTGCCAGAGTGGTTTTTCCGACGCCGGGAACGTCCTCTATCAACAGATGACCACGCGCGAGTAGCGCCACCAACGTCAGGCGGAGAGCATCTGGTTTTCCGACGATCACC
>CAZANL010000369.1:0-2211 GCA_964486115.1 uncultured Planctomycetota bacterium | reverse complement strand
GAAACCGACGTGCGGTCTCCAGATGTGGCAACAGCCGCTCAGTGTGCTCACCCATGGGCTCGATCCTAGCTGAATTCTTGATCAATGGCTCAGATTAAGACACGCTGGCGTTTTCGCCAATGGACAGATGCAGACCCTGCCATCCCCCAAGCACCGCAGCGCCGCCAGCCGCCCCAGCCCAGATCCGTCTCGGCCCCGACCGGGCCAGACCGCCGTGCCGTGGTGCTCGGGTCTACCTCTGAAGCAGTGTACATGAGGCGCAACAACCTCAGACTGGGCACCTGCAGCTTCTCCAGCAAGGACTGGCTAGGCGTCTTCTACCCGCCGGGCACCCGCCCGAAAGACTACCTCTCCGAGTATGCCGGCCGACTCGACACGGTGGAGATCGACTCGACATTTTACGGGACGCCGATGGCCCGCACGGTCGAGGGCTGGTACGCCAAGACCCCTCCCGGCTTCCTGATCGCCTGCAAGGTCCCCCGCGAGATAACCCACGAGAAGAAGCTCCTCGACTGCCAAGAGGAGCTAGCGCAGTTCCTGCGTACCCTGGACATCCTGGAAGAGAAACAAGGCCCCATCCTGTTTCAATTCCAGCACTACGACGCCCGGTCGATCTTCCCCGATGTCGAGCCGTTCCTGGAGCGCCTGGCCCCCATCCTGGCCGGCCTGGCCCCCAGGCGCCGCTATGTGGTGGAGATCCGCAACCGGGCATGGATTCGCCCGCCCTTGCTGGATCTGCTGCGGGAGCACGGGGTTGCGCTGGCCCTGATCGACCACCCAGCAACCAATCCTATCGAACCCCTGCTCGATACATACTCGGATCTGCTGACCGCCGACTTCGCCTACGTTCGCTGGCTTGGCGATCGTCGCTGGATCGAGACGATCACCCACTGCTGGGACCGCGTGGTGGTTGATCGAAAGCGGGAGCTGGCCTGGTGGGCCGAGATCGTCAAGAGACTGCTAGAGCGGGATATCCAGGTCCTTTGTTATGCTAACAACCACTACAATGGCCACGCTCCGGCGGCATTGGCCCTGTTCTTGGACTTTCTCGGGCACCTTGATTATTCCTAAAACTATTGCAGACCGCGAACGTCTAACCCTCAAATGATGTACTAACAGGATTCATACGGAGATATTGGAATGAGTAGCCGGCCAGACCCACAGACGACTCCCACCGCGCACCAACCGAGCCCCATCAACCGCAGCATCGCGCTGCTGACCACGATCACCGTGGCAATGATGCTGATACTCGTCGGGCTCAATTCCCCCGTTTTCAACACCAAATCCGCGTTGTTGCGAGAATCGGCCGCCACAGACGTCACCTATGATGACACCTACGCAGACGGCGGGCGGAAGTTCCACACTGGTAAGCTCAGTGCCGACGGAGGCGGCGGCGGTCGGCTGGGCCGGGCGCCGAGGCGGTTCAAAGAGGCACAACGCGAGGATAATGTGTCCTCGGGGCGCCGGCGACCGCCCGCCATGAGATCGCCGAAGCCGGTGAAGAAACAGGCGGACAAGAACGCCTACTACGGCACGCGCCACGTCGGCGGCACCGGCCACCTGGCCCACACGCGCAAGCTGATCCGGTCGGGCATCCAGGTCGGCAATCAGACCATCCGCCTGGAGTCCTTCGTCAAGTCCTACCGCCAGAATCTGCCGGCCCCCACGTCCGGATCGGTTGGCGTGTCACTGGCTCTCGATCACGGCCTCCAGCCCTCCCAGGGTGGCATCGCCTACCTGCAAGTCGCGCTCAAGGGCACCCCCAAGACACCGGAGAAGCGCCTGCCGCTGAATGTGCATCTGGTGCTGGACCGGTCGGGGTCGATGCAGAGCGGCGGCAAGATGACGCAGGCCAAGCTAGCAGCCAAGGAGGTGGTCCGGCAACTGGCCCAACACGACATCTTCAGTCTGGTGATCTACGACAACGAGGTCGAGGTGCTCGTCCCCGCCGGGACCGTGAAGAACAAGACCCAGCTCTACAAGACGATCGACGGCATCACACCACGCGGCTCGACCAACATCTATGGGGCCCTCGAAACGGCCTACGACCAGGAGCGGAAGTTCCACTCTGACGAGTTCCTCAACCTGGTCCTGCTGGTCTCAGACGGTAAGGCCAACGTCGGACCCCGCACTCCGGGGCTGATCGGTGGATTGTCGGCCAAGGCCTTCGCCCGAGGCGTGCAGACAACCAGCGTCGGGATGGGGCTGGAC
>CAZANL010000368.1:0-5395 GCA_964486115.1 uncultured Planctomycetota bacterium | reverse complement strand
CGTCCTGCGGCGATGCACCTGACCTTCAGATTTCTTGGCGAGGTCCCCGATGACAGGCTGGCCGTATTGCGCGAGGCGCTGACCTCGCCTGCGTCGTCGGCCGCGCCGTTCACCATCCAGTTCGGACCGCTCGGGTTGTTCCCCGGACGGGGGCGGCCGCGTGTGATCAAGCTGGCCGTGGACGGGGTTCCCGCAGGCCTGGTCGATGGCTTGGAGCAGACAGTGCGGGCCCTGGGTTTTCCGGCCGCGTCTCGGCCGCAGCAGGCCCACCTGACGCTGGGCCGGATCAAGGACGGTCCGGTCAGCCGATTACTCGGCCGTCTGGACGCCGCAGGACCGGTTGCGCCGGGAAGGCAGCTGGTGAACCGGTTTGTGCTGTTCGAGAGTGAGCTGCGTTCCGCCGGCCCGCGCTACCACCCTCGTGCTGTATATCCGCTGGGCGGATAGAATCGGCGCATAATCGCTATGCAGGCAGCGTGCCTGGCGTGTGCACCTGGTCGGGAGGTCCCGGCTGAGCCGCTTGGTAGGTACCGGAAGGCGATGCTGGACTGCCCGTTGAGTCTGCTGGCGGCTGCAACAGCGAGAGCCTCGATGTTACACTGACGCGATGCACTCGGACGATCAACTGCTCAGTGAACTGCTGGTCAACGCCGGTCGGGTGGACAGCGATGCGGTGGACCAGCTGATCAGCCAGCTGGGAGATCGGCGTCTGGGCCCGTGTCTGGTCGAGAGCGGCGTGCTGCGTCAGGACGAGCTGGTTCAGATCGTCAACAACTCGCGGCCCCGGTTCGAGGATGCGGACTCGATGATGTCTGCGGCGCTCGGCGATTGGCTGGGGAGGGCAGCGACACTGGTCAGGGGGGCGCGGTCGAGCGGGGTGAGTCGACTGCAGGCCCGCCGTCGGTTTGGCAAGTACGAGATTGTCCGCGAGGTAGCCGAGGGTGGGATGGGGCTGTCTACGAAGCGGTCGACATCCAGCTCGATCGGCGGGTCGCGCTCAAGGTGATCAAGCATCCAGAGATCTACCCGGAGCAGATCGCTCGGTTCCAGCGGGAGGCGGCTCTGGCCGCTCGGCTGACCCATCCCGGGATTGTCCAGGTCCACGAGGCTGGCGTCCTCGACGGCGTCCATTTCATTGCGATGGAGTTCATCGACGGTTGTGGCCTCACCGAGTCGCTGATGGGGCAGCCGCTCAAGATGCGGGTCGATGTCGTCTGGCGTGCGTGTGTTGCTGTTGGCTTCGCCCACCAGCATGGCGTCATCCATCGCGACCTGAAGCCGGCCAATGTGATGATCACTGACGATGGGCGTGTCGTGGTCACCGACTTCGGGTTGGCACGCGCGGAGGAGGACACCCGCTTGACTCGATCCGGCGAGATGCTGGGGACTCCCTTCTACATGTCCCCCGAGCAGATTTCCGGTGACCGTGGCCGGATCGACGCACGCTCGGACGTCTGGGCCCTCGGCGTGATCCTCTACGAGCAGCTTGGGTTGGAGAGGCCGTTCACTGGGCCCGACCTGTTGGCCACGTATGAGTGCATCCTTCACCGCGCGCTCGCGTTCCCTCGCGATTGGCCGCCAGGGCTGGCGGCGATTTGTCTGAAGGCTCTCTGCAAGCAGGCGGAGGGACGTTATCCCACCGCGCAGGAGCTGGCCGAGGATCTGCAGCGCTGGCGCCAGGGGCGGGCGGTCCTGGCGACGCGGCGTTCCGCGCGCGGCCCGCTGCTGGCTCTGGGGCTGGGAATCGGGCTGGCCGGCCTGCTGTTGATCGGCCTGGGACTGCGCTTTCTGGGTGCCCCGTCCCCGTCGGCACCTCCCGACGAACCGGCTGGCGCCGAGCGCACTCAATCGCCGTCCAGGCCCGCGCAGCCGGCGGCGGAGCGGCTGGTCGAGCGGCTGGTCGCCGAAATGCGGGCAGCGCGCTACGTGGCGGGAGTCGACTACCAGGTCAGCCGGAAAGAGCTGGTGCCCGCGCTGCAGCGCCTGGAAAAGCTCGATCAGCACAGCGTCGCGCAGCTGACCTTGCTGGGCGTCGGCTGGCACAGGGTGGGTTGGGAAGACCGGGCAGAGAGTTACCTGGAGCGAGCACTGGCCCGCTCTGCGCGCGCGCCACGAGCGAGCTATACATTGGGACGGATCTTTCTCGAACGGGCGCTCGTGGCCCGTTATCTGGCTGGAACCGACAAGGCGAAGAGACGGGAGAAGTTGGCCGAGAAGGCGGCCCAGCTGCTGGAAGCGTCCAAGGAGGGGTGGGGGGGCGCCACCGACGTGGACCGTCACGTGGCGTCGATCTTCCGGGCCCTCGTGCGAGACGAGAGGGACAAGGTGGCGCGGCAGTGTGAGTACGGGATGCGCCGCTTTGGTCGGCAAGTCGGCGCGGAGGAGTACTGGCAGTTGCGCGGGTATGTGCGCAGCGGGGCGGAGCGTCTGGCCGACTGGGCCGAGTCGTTGCGTCGCCGACCACATGATGCCTGGGTTCATTTTCTGCGGGCCAGTGAGCATCTCCGCGCAGAGCGTCTTTCCGCGGCCCGAGAGGATCTCGACGCCGCGCTGCGGATCAACCCGAGGCTGTCCGCGGCCCACTCCGGGCGGGGCATCATGTTCCTCAGGGAGGGAAAGCCGGAGCTGGCGCTGAAGTGCTTCGATCGCGCCCTGCAGCTGTATCGTGAGGATGTGGTGACCCTGACGAACCGGGCCAAGATCCATCGCAACCGCGGTGATCTACAGCGTGCGCTGGCGGACTTCGACCGGGCCTTGTTGCTGGCCCCCGATCTGATCCGGGCGCACTTCGGCAAGGGACTGGTTCAGGCCGATCGGGGGCAGTATCAGCTGGCGATCATGTCCCATTCACGCGTGATCCAACTCGATGGGATACACTACCGGGCCTATGCTGCGCGTGGCATCGCGCTGCGCCACACTGGCGATCTGCAGGGATCGCTCAACGATCTGAAACAAGCAGTTGGTCTTGCTCCGCGCCAGGCCAAGCTGCTGTCCGATCTGGCGTCGACCCGCCGCCTGCTGGGCCAGTTGCAAAAGGCCCTGACCGACGTCGAGCTGGCGATTGTCTGCGATCCGTCCTATCCGCCCGCTTACGTGACGCGCGGATTGCTTCGTGGGGAACTGGACAATCCTCGGGGTGCCCTGGCTGACTTCGACAAGGCGCTCGAGCTGGATGGCGGGATGGTCCAGGCCAGGGTCAACCGGGGTCGACACAAGCGAATGAACGGAGATGCGCGCGGCGCGCTGTCCGACCTGAACCAGGCCCTGGATCTGGATAATCGTTGCGCTGACGCTTTTCACGAGCGGTCCTGGCTGCGGCGGGCAGCGGGTAACCTCGACGGGGCAATCGAGGACATGACTCGGGCGACACAGCTGGCCCCGAGCGCGCAGATGCACTGGTACAACCTGGGCGTCCTGTGTCAGTTCGCCGGTCAGATCGACTCGGCGCTGAAGGCCTTGACCCAGGCGCTGAAGCTCGATCCGACTCACGGGCCAGGCTGGTTCTGCATGGGCAACATTCGGTTGGACCAGAAGAACTACAAGCAGGCAATCATCGACTACACCCGTGCAATCACCAATGCCCCGTCGCTGGGCCGGGCTTACGTGATGCGTGCCACCGCGCGTGGAGCTGTTGGCGATCGCCAGGGGCAGGCGGCCGATCTGGATCGCGCGACACAGGTCAGTCCTGGTCTCTGGCAGGCCTGGTACAACCGTGGCAGCCGATTCTACCAGAAGGCCGAGTATGAACGAGCACTGGCTGACTTTCGCGAGGCGGTGCGCCTGGCGCCGCGAGAGTACGCCCCCTGGTATTACTATGGGTTGGCGCTGGGCCAGCTGGGCCGCAAGGCACCGGCCCTGAAGGCATTGCGCCGCTCGCTGCAGCTGGCGCCTGCAGGGCAGAAGGCGGATCTGCTCAACGAAATCGGAAAACTACAGAAGTAGTCTTCGGAGCACCCCGCTCTGTCCAAGGAGCAGAATGAGTTTCTTGCTGTGGGCTTTCCATGTCCCAAAACCGGCGAGAGCTGCCTCGCATCCCTTTTCAATTCTTGACATCCCCGGGTGAGGACGGTACAAAGCCCGTCTGATCCTACTTGACCGCCTGCTAGAAGTGTTGGCGAGGTCGGGAGTTATCAATCAAAGTGCAGGCCCCCTTTCCGGAGGAAAGGAACTACGATGGCGGTTCCCAAAAGACGTACGTCCAAAGCTCGTAAGCGAATCCGGCGCTCGCATCATGGCATTAGCATGCCCAGCCTTTCCCGCTGTCCGAAATGCGAGTGGGCCGTGATGCCACACCGTGCCTGTCCACGCTGTGGGGAATACCGCGGACGAATCGTGATCAAGATGGAAGAGGACTAGGAGCGCCCGGGACCTTTCCCGTGCCCTCGATCCGTGAAGATCGCCGTCGATGCGATGGGCGGCGACCATGCGCCCGACGCAGTCGTCGAGGGAGCGCTCGCGGCCGCTCCAGCGGTGGAGCAGATCGTCCTCGTAGGCCCACCAAAGATCCTCGATCCCTTGCTGGCGACTGTCCCGGCCGTGCCGGAGAACATTCGGCTGCAACCATCCGGAGATGTGCTGGGATGCTCGGATCAGCCCGTCCGGGCGCTCAAGCAGCAACCCGATGCCTCGATTCGCGTGGCCGTCGAATTGGCCCGCCGTGGGGAGGTGGAGGCGGTGCTGTCGGCCGGCCACACCGGTGGGTTGGTGGCGGCGTCCAGCCTTTACTTGAAGCGCATCAAGGGTCTCAAGAGAGCGGCCTTGGCGGTCAATCTACCCACGATGGATGGACGGGGGTGCACGGTCCTCGACATCGGGGCAACGGTCAAGTGTCGCCCGGCTCACCTTTTTCAGTTCGCGGTGATGGGGCGCGCCTACGTACGGGCGATGAAGGGTGTCGAGGCGCCGCGGGTTGGTCTGCTCAATATGGGGCGGGAAAAACGGAAGGGAATCGAGGTTGTTCAAAAAGCCGCCCAGTTGTTGGAGAATGCGGAGCTGGGCTATATCGGATTCGTCGAGGGAGAGACGATCTTTGCGGGCGGCGTAGACGTGGTAGTTTGCGACGGGTTTGTTGGCAATGTGCTACTGAAGGTATCCGAGGGGCTGGTCGAGAGCGTTCATCACTTCTTGGCTGGCGAATCAGAGCGCAACGGGTCGAGCGAGCAGCTCAGGCCCGTTTTGCAGCGATTCAGAGAGTTGACCGACTATGCGGAATATGGCGGTGCCCCCTTATTAGGCGTCCGCACGCTTTGTATGGTCTGTCACGGCAAGAGTGACGCCAAGGCGATCGCCAGCGCCCTGACAGCCGCGACACGGCTGTCTGGGCTGCAGCAGGCGATGCGCAGCGATCTGGAGCGTTTCCGCGCGGGGAGATTCAAGCTATGACAAGTTCGCAGAA
>CAZANL010000367.1:0-5400 GCA_964486115.1 uncultured Planctomycetota bacterium | reverse complement strand
GACAAGAAGGCGGCTGTCAAGCAGCCGGATTCTAAGTGGTCCAACGCCGAGTTCCTCAAACGACACCGACAACAGGTGTTCGAGGCACTCGCGGGCAAGCTGACGGCCGCTCGGAGCAAGAAGGTGTGGGACCAGCTAGACCTGGCCTTGACCCAGTTCACGGACCAGAGCCTGAAGCGTCTTGCTCGGCGGTTTGGGCTGTCTTATCGCCTCTCCGAGGGCTATCTGACCCGCGAGCAGGTGACCAAGAAGTGGGGGCGGGAGTTTGGCGAAAAGCTCTCGGACCAGGTGTTCGAGCTGGAGCTGGGCAAGACCGGTTCGCTGACCAGCGACCGGACAGGTAAGACATACCGTCTGCGGGTGCAGGGGCGTGAGGCGCGCAAGCAGCTGGGCAGGAAGGCGGTTAGCAGAGAGGCCATTCTGAAGGCTGCGCACAAGGAGAACCAGGCCAAGTTCCAATCCGACGCGACCTACGTCTTCGACCTGGTCAGTGCGGTCTACTCCAGCTGGACGGGACCACTCGGGTTCTCGACCGAGGAGCTGCGGGCCTTCTATGACGAGCACAAGAAACTGTTGTTCGAAGGGCGGAGTTTCGAGCAGTCGCGTGTTGATGTCGAGCGCCTGATGTCTCGCGGTGGCCTGTACAGTGCGTTGGGCAAGCTGGTCGGGGAGGTGCACGACAAGGCGGAGCACAAGCTCGCGCCGCCACGTCGGGCGAATCCGCGTGCTCCGGCTCCCGAGGCCCAGCAGGATTACAAGGCGAACCTCAAGGTCGACCTGGCCAAGCTGGCCGACGCTCGAGGCTTGTCCTACAAGCGCCATGAACTCTCCGCGGCCAAGCTCAAGGATCACCCGGCGTTTGCGGACCAGCTCAACGCTCTGAGTTTCCAGGGGCAGCGAGCAGGTTGGGTCTCGAACATCTTCGAGGGAAGCGACCGTCAGTTTTTCGTCCGGCTAATCTCCAGCGAGGAGGCAGCGGACAAGCCGCTGACCGAGTGCCGCGAGGAGGTGGTTCAGCTTGTTCTCCTGGAGCGGCTCAAGTCCGCGATGGAGTCGAAGGCCAAGACGGTGAGAGCCGACCTGATCAAGGGGTTTACCGAGGGGGCGAACAAGCATGGCCTCGAGATCTTGGCGTTCAAGGACGTGAAAGCGGCCGCCGATCTGACCAGCCTGCCCGAGGCAGACCGCTCCTCGGTGTTCGGTATGCTGGCCAACCTGGGGACCAAGGGTAAGGTCAGCGAGGTGGTTTACCCCGACACTGCTCGTAAAGTGGGGGTCATCGTGCAGCTTACCGATGAGCGCAACCCGACCCGGGATGAGATCCAGACCTTTCGAATCAAGCAGAAGGCGAAGGAGCAGATCAGCGACATCTACAGTTCGCGGATTCAGCGGATGTGGTTCAACCCGCAGTGGTACGTCCAGAGCGGCTATCCCGGGTATCGATCCTTCCGCGCTCCGTCGCCCGCCGGGCCCGGCCCAGAAAAGGGCAATCCGGGTCCGCGTCCCTTGAACAAGAAGAGGGGGAAGTAGCCCTCCATCGCCGGGGCCCGACTTCTCCGAGTCGGTGACCGGTTGGCCTGGAATAATGCCGGTGTGGGGCCAGCCAGCCTTCTTCGCTTGGTTCGGCGAGAAGACACAGAGCGCCGGGGAGGCTCACGTACCGAGATCGCTCGCGAGCTACCGGGCTGCGGGACGTGGTGGGGGCTGGCAAAGGGCACCAGGGGGGCACCCTGGTCGGTTCACACGTCGTCCGCGAAGCTCGGGTTGAGTGCGCGCAAAATACGCAGCGCCTGTTGCCCATGCACAGAAGGCACGAAGAGATGATCGTGATAAAAGCCGGCAATCATATTGGCGCTGATGTTCTGGCGTGCCAGCGCGCTCGCTATCACGGCTGTTAGCCCGATGGCCTCCAGGCTGGAGTGGACATTGAGGCTGACACAGCGAAAGGTGCCCTCGTAGCGCAGCCCCTCCTTGTCTGCGCTGTCCTGCGACAGGACCAAGGTGAGCCCTTCCGATTCTTGAAAACTGGCCAGGGGTTCAGTATGGGACAGATGACCGTATTTTGCCCCATCAACCGTGCAAAACACGTAGGTCTGCGGAAGCAGGTCCGGCACCAACTTGTGCAGCAGGGCGGCTAAATCGGTTTCTCCAGCCATGTTCATCGCCCCGGGCAGGCGGCTTGATAGCCGTCACCAGCGGCCCGTGGCCCTACGCGCGTCATCTCGCTCATGTCGTCACTCGGAGGTAGGGTTTCATGATGATGGGCCGGACTGACCAATGGCCCGCAGGGGTGGCGCGGTTTGGCGGCCGCTTCCCGTATGGGCGGGGCCGAAAACACTCTTCGTAGAGCGCTCGGAGCCAGGGGCGTCCCCGCGTCCTATTCCGGCGTCCCGCCAGGTCCGGGCCAACCGCTGTCTGGCACGGGGTCGTGTCCACCGCGGCAGAATGGTTGGCAGCGCAGTAGTCGCCAGGTGGTCAGTGTCAGGCCCATGATCAGGCCTCTCCGACGGAGGGCTTCCGCCGCATAGCGACTGCATGTCGGCTCGAAGCGGCAGGCCGGGGGCAAGATCTGGCCCAGCGTGAGCTGATAGGCACGGATCGAGAGCAGCAGAATCCAGGTGAACGGCATGGCCAGCCAGTCTTGCATCTTCCTCACGCAGACGACTCTTCGAAGCGCCGACAGATTCGCACGAGACTACCGCGGGTTTTATCCAGCGCCACAGACTTGCAGGCACGTGGCGGAAGCAGCACGAGATCCAGCCCGGCCGGCAGGTCAGCTCGCTCCAGGCGGAACGCTTCGCGGAGTATCCGACGCAGGTGGTTGCGCACGATCGCGGTGCGTCCGCGTTTGGTGACAGCGGTCCCCATGCGTGAGTGGGGTAGGTTGTTGTGGCGGATGTGGGCGATCAGCAAGCCGTCACGGAACGAGCGGCGTTCTGCGAAGACGAGCGCGTAGTCGGCAGGGCGAATGATGCGGAACTGGCGTGGCAGACCCTGGTTTCTCAAGCGGCGAGGGGCTGCTACGGAAACCTTACTTCTGGAACTTCTTGCGATACCATTTGAACCAGTCCTCACGGCACTGATTGCGTCCGGCAGGGGCCTCGGAGAAGACGTCGTACACGGGTGGGTCGCCATCCTCAGTCCCGCGTACCTCGCTCAGTAGGTGGTGGATGAAATTGCCCACGCCCTTCTGGTCTTCGTCACCCAGGTTGAGGCCGACGAAGGTGTTGAGAAGGACGATGTAGGCGTCCTTGGGCGACAATTTAAGGATCTTCTTCCGCAGCCCGTCCTGGGAACTGACTTCCAGTTCCAGCAACTCCTCCTCGAGTGTCTCGTGCTCCTCTTTCCGAGAGCGGCTCAGGGAGGCGGGGTACGGAATCTTGCTGACCATCTCGACCGGCGGCTTGGGCGCTGGTTTGCGGGCCTCCTGCGGCTTTTTCGGCGGTGGGCTCGTTTTTTCGGGGGGGGGGGGCTGTTTCTTCGGTGGGGCCGACTTTTCGGGAGGCTTGCTTGGCTCCTGGGTGCTATTGCTCGCCTTCTTGTTGCTTCCCAGCGGCTTCTTCTCGTCGAACCGGCCCTTCCTCTTGTGGCTGCCTGGGAGGGTGAAGGCGGTTTCCTTCTGCCCCTTCTTTGTTGCGTTCTTGCTGGCCTCCTGCGGCGTGGTCTGTTCTTCCGGCTTGTCACTCTTGCCGGTCTTGACGATGGCGAAGATCAGCAGGCCCACCATCACGATGATGCCGACCACCGAGCCATAGAGAACCGCGGTGTTCTGCTTCTTGGATTGCTGACCACGGCGCCGTGAGCTGCCTGCCGGCTCCGGCTCAGCCGCGGCTCGGCGCGAGCCGGTTCGTCGCCCAGATCCGGTTGCGGACTGACGGCTGCTTTGCCGCTGCTTGCCACTGTCACGGACCGACTTCTTCTTGCTGGACTGTGTTCGTCTCTCGCTGCCGGCCTTTTGTCTGCTCGATTGCGGCTTGGCTGCCTTGGCGGTCTTGGCGGTCTTGGGTTTGACCGAGCTGCTCTTCGCTGTCTTTTTCGGCTCGCCCTCCCTGGAGGTCTTGCTCTTGGAGGTCTTGCTCTTGGAGGTCTTGCTCTTGGCGGTCTTGCTCTTGGAGGTCTTGGGGCGCTTGGTCGAGCTGCCCTTCTTGGTGCTACTGTCTAGCCCCTGCCCCTGGACAACGAACACGCGACCGCATTTTTGGCAGCGCAGCTTCTTGCCGCTGTCTTTCTGCGATACCTTGTATCCTGCCTGGCACTTGGGGCAGGCGATTTCCATCACCGCGGGCATCTTGATATATCCCCTACCAGGGCCTTGATTTTAGCCAACACACGTCATCTTATCGGATGTTCCACGTACCTTGCAAACTTATTTATAATTCGTCTACAGGCGCAGTTCGGCGGAGTTGGGATTCACCGGGGAAGCCCGCGGATTTCACCCGTAAACGAAAACTCGAGCAGGGTTTTGCCACCGTAGCTCACCTGCAGCCCATCATCGGTCCGGCGTGTATGGGGCCGCATGACTCGATCGTCCCAGACGGGTTCGGGGAGCAGGCGCCGAAGATCGATGGTCTGTTCGGCAACGAACAGCCCGGACCACCCGGCGTTGCGAAGTTGGGCCCGCAGCCGGATCGTGAACACGCCGCGGCTGTCGAACGGAGTAGCCAGTACCTGCAGCACGCGCCAGCTGGTCGCGTCGGGCAAGCTGATGCTCAGCGGGCCAGTGGCCGTCGGCGGCATCAGCGGTGTTTCGAAGAGCTCGGTCAGCGGTGTTTGCCCTGCCGGCTCATCGGCTCGATGTCTGCGCATGCTGGAGGTTCTGACCAGATGGGTCCACCAGTGGGGCGCCCCTCCACCGTGGGGCAGGCAGTCGATCTCCTCGATCCAGGCGCTGCGGTTGCCATTCGACACGAGCAGGTGGGTTCGTGTTTCCGCCAGATCGAGCATGCCGCGATAGCGAATCCCCGTAGCGGTCACCAGTCCGATCCAGGCAGAGTGGAGTGTGAACCGCTGGCCGCCGATGTTCAGTTCACGGGGCTGTCCCAATCGACCACGGCGCACCGCGCCGCGCATTCCCGGAAGCAGGGCGCTGAGTATGTTCGACTCGGCTAGCAAGCTGCCTGGCCCCCAGCTGAAGGGGAGGCTGTCGACCGGTTCGAAGTCCAGGGTGATGGATTCGCTGTCCCATTCGGGGCAGCGCAGAATCAGGTGAGCGCCGCGCTGTGCCAGTCGCAGTGGTTCTCGGGTGTTCTCCTTTTGCTGGACCGTGGTCCCCTCGCCGTCGGTGACCGCGAGAAAGGCGTCCCCCTCCCACAGAACGCCGCCCGGGTAGTGGGCTCCGCCGCTGATCAGCAGCTCGAACGGCCGGCCGGCTTGGTCTGTCATGCGGCCGAGCATCATCAC
>CAZANL010000366.1:3976-5415 GCA_964486115.1 uncultured Planctomycetota bacterium | reverse complement strand
CGTCGGCCACGGCGCACAAGACGTAAAACGCGTTTTCGCCAACCGCGACCTGGACTGGGTCGAGCAGACCGAAAGACTGGGCACCGCAGACGCACTGCGCCGGGCGGCCCCACAGCTAGGCACGGCGAAACGGGTGTTCGTCCTCTGTGGAGATGTCCCTCTGCTGCGAGCAGAGACGCTGCTGGATTGTATTGACCAACATCCAGCAGGAGGCCTCAGCTTCCTGACCACAGAAGTGGACGATCCCGGAGGGTACGGCCGGGTGATCCGCGATGGCGACGCGGTGACTGCAATCGTCGAGCACAAGGACGCCTCTCCCAATCAGCGGGCGGTGCGGGAGATCAACAGTGGGATCTTCCTGCTCGACCGATCATTGATAGACACCCTGCTACCCAAGGTGAACAACGACAATCGGCAGGGCGAATATTACATCACGGACCTCGTAGGCCTGGCACTGGAAGCCGGACTGCCGGTAAGCGCGCTGCGAGTAGCCAGTGAGGAAGTCCTCGGCGTCAACTCCTCCGACCAGTTGGTCCGCCTGGAACGACTCGCCCAGGACCGAATTCAGGGTCAATTGATACAACACGGCGTGAGAATCGTCTCGCCCGAGCAGACCTATATTGAAAAGGGCGCTCAGGTCGGCGCCGATACGCTGGTCATGCCGTTCAGTGTCGTGAGACGGGGAGCACGCGTCGGCACGGGTTGCGAGGTGGGGCCGTTCTGCCACCTACGGGAGGGTGCGATTCTGGAAGCGGGAGCCGCAGTCGGAAACTTCGTCGAGGTCAAGCAGTCCAGGCTGGGAAAAAAGACAAAGGCCAAGCACCTGGCCTACATCGGCAATGCCCAGATCGGAGCGGGGGCCAACATCGGCGCGGGCACCGTCTTCGCCAATTACGATGGCGTGGATAAACACACCACGACCGTCGGCGACGCAGCATTCGTCGGTAGCGGCACGATCCTCGTGGCCCCGGTCGTCGTCGGAGATCGCGCGGTGACAGGAGCCGGGGCGGTCGTCACTCGCAATCACGACGTGCCCGCCGACACGACAGTCGTCGGAGTCCCAGCCAAACCGCTCGAGTCGAAAGTCGCCGAGGAGGAGCGCTGAGCATGTACAAGAACATGCTGATCTTCAGCGGCACGGCACATCCCGACCTGACCGAGGAGGTCTGCGACCACTTGGGAAAGCCCCGCGCAAAGGTGGGCATCGAGTACTTTCCGGATGGCGAGGTCAACGTCAAGGTCCACGAGGATGTGCGCGGCTCGGACGTGTTCATCGTCCAGCCGACCTGCCCGCCTGTGGACAGCAACCTGATGGAGTTGCTGGTCCTGATCGACTGCATGGTTCGGGCCTCGGCCGGGCGTGTTTCTGCGGTCATCCCCTACTACGGCTATGCACGTAAGGATCGCAAGGACGAGGGACGCGTCCCGATCACCGCGAA
>CAZANL010000366.1:513-3966 GCA_964486115.1 uncultured Planctomycetota bacterium | reverse complement strand
CGATCGACCTACACGCGGCTCAGATACAGGGTTTCTTCGACATCCCGGTGGACCACCTGTATGCTAGCCCGGCCCTGCTGCCCTACCTGCGAAAACTCGACATCGAGGACCTCGTCGTGGTGGGGCCTGACGTCGGCAGCATCAAGCTTGCCAGAGCATATGCCAAGCGGCTCGGCAATATCGAGTTCGCGATCGTCGACAAGCGGCGGATCGACGGCGGTCGGGTCGAAGTCCAGAACGTGATCGGCAACGTCGAACACAAGAACGTGATCTTGGTGGACGACATGATCTCCACCGGCGGATCGATCAGCGAGGCGGCTCAGATCTTGTCGGATAAGGGCGCTCGGAAGATTTACATCAGCACCACCCATCCGGTCCTGTGCGGGCCAGCGCTCGAGCGATTGGACAAAGCACCGGTCGAGCAGGTGGTGGTCACCAATACGATTCCCCTGAACGGCAAGGAAAGCTCGAAGATCCACGTGGTCAGCGTGGCCCCCTTGCTGGCAAAAGCAATCGACCACATTCACCGCAACGAGTCGGTGAGTGGTCTGTTCGAAGGTTGGGTAGGCTCATGAAACTGAACGCAACGATACGTGAAAAAGGCGGGACGAATCGATCCCGGCAATTACGAAAAACCCAGCAGGTGCCAGCCGTCGTATACGGCCATGGCGAACCTCAAACGATCACGGTCGAACTGACGGAGGTGGAGAAGATTATCCACTCCAACGTGAGAATCGTGGAGTTGGAGGTCGGCGGCAAGACAGACCAGACGATCATTCATGACGTCCAGTTCGACACCTTCGGGGACAGCGTGATCCACCTCGACTTCAAACGTGTCGCGCTGGATGAAACGGTTCGACTGCCCGTGGCACTCAACTTCACCGGCCAGCCCCAGGGGCTTCTGACCGGTGGAATTGTGGACTACCATTTGGTGGACCTCGAGATCGAATGCCAGGCCAAGGACGTGCCCAGAGAGATCAATGTGGCGATCGAGCACCTTGACATTGGCGATGTCCTGCATATCAACGAGATCACCCTGCCGGACGGAGTTCGCGCCTGTGGCCACCCCATGGCAGCCGTCGTGCAATGCGCCATCAGCAAGAAAATGAAGGTCGAGGAAGACGACGTGCCGGAAGAAGCCGACCTGGGCGAGGGAGAGGGCGAGACTGCCCCCGCGGAGGAATCCTGAGTCTCACGAGCGAGGTGACTGATGCGACTGGTTGTCGGACTGGGCAACCCCGGAAAGGCTTACCAGGGAACTCGACACAATGTTGGGTTCGATGTCGTCGACCGAGTAGCGGCGATCACCGGCGCGAGCTTTGTCCACACCAAATTCCAGTCCGAGGTGGCAGCGATCAGCGACCCGGTCAAGGCCAAGTTGGCCCGACCGACGACCTACATGAATCTCTCGGGCAGGGCAGTCAAGGCCCTGATCGAGTTCTACGAAGTGCCGCTGGAATCACTTCTCGTGATCTGCGACGACATCGACCTGAATTTGGGGGTGTTGCGCGTCAGGCGCGGGGGCGGAAGCGGTGGGCAGAACGGGCTGAGGTCGATTGCCGAACAGTTGGGAACTCAGGAATTCCCGAGGATGCGCCTGGGAATCGATCGAGACCCTCGGATCGACCCGTCCGACTACGTATTGGGGAAGTTCAGTGGCGCGCAGCGAGAAGTAATGGAGCCCGTGCTGGCAGATGCGGCGGTCGCCGTCGACTGCTGGCTGCGCGAGGGGATTGAGGCGATGATGAATCGCTTCAACGGATAGTCAACGACCAAGAAGAGCACATAACGAGAAGAGCGAGAGGAGAAGGATGGTTGCCTTGAATAACTACGAAGGCATGTTTCTGCTAGACAACCGCTTCGCGTCAAAAGAGTGGACCGAGTGTGAGGCAGACATTGCCACGATCTTCGAAAAGCACGGCGGTAAAATGATGCGTAGCCGCCGCTGGGGAGAGCGCAAGCTGTGTTACGAGATCAATGGACACAAGCGTGCGACCTACATGCTGGTATATTTCCAGATGCCTCCGTCAAACATCTCTGCGCTACTGCGCGAGCTAGAGCTGTCGGAGAAGGTCATCCGGAATCTGATCCAGTTTCGCGATTCAGACCAGATGCAGTCACTGCTCGAGGCCGAGGACGTGGAGCTCCAGCGTCTCGCCGAGATTGCTATGGCCGAAGCTACTCGGCTTGCCGAGAGTGCTGCGGCTAAAGAGGCCGCGGCGGCACAGAGCGCCCAGCCTGCGGAGGAGGCCCCAGAAAGCGGAGACACACCACAACCAACGACCGAGATCGCTGACGCGGCAGAGTCTGAAACCGCAGAGGGAGACGGTGAGAAACAGGAGGCTACCGCAGTGCCCAGCGAAACAGAACACAGCGATTGAACAAGGTCTTCCTGCAGGGAAACCTGACCCGTGCGTCTCGGCTCCGCTACACGCAGAGCGGGATCCCGGTTGCGGATTTTGGACTGGCCGTCAACCGGAAGCTCACTGGCCCAGGTGGAGACATTCAGGAGGAAACCTGCTTCGTGGAGGTGCTCTGCACAGCCGAACTGGCCAGTGCGATGCATCCGAAGCTGAGCAAGGGCTCGGCTGTGTTTCTAGAAGGACAGTTGAGGGCAGAACGCTGGAAATCCCAACAGGGGCCGCGCTCCCAGTTGAAGGTGGTAGTACAGACCATCGAGATTGTCAGCGACGTGGCCTCGCAGGCCACGGAACAGCAGGGGTTAGGCACTTCCGAGAAGTCGGAATAGCAGGATCCATTTTGAGATTGGGGTGGTATACTCCCCGGTCTTGCTGCACAGAGTGACACGAATTGCCAGATAAGGACCACAACCCAGATGAATCACGGTAAAAGTAAGGGCAGAGGCAAGGCGAAGGCCAAGAAGGTCCATCGCTATCGTAAGAAAAAGCGATGCCGATTCTGCAGATCCAAAATCGCTGAGGTCGACTACAAGGACCTGGCTGGCCTCCAAAAATTGGTCACCGCCCAGGGAAAGCTGTTCTCGCGCAAGCGGTCTGGTAGCTGCGCCAAGCACCAGCGTTCGGCCAAGCGAGCGGTCAAGTACGCACGATTCCTCTCCCTCCTGCCTTACGTAAGCTAGGAGACCGACCATGGCAAACATGCAAGTACTGCTCAGGGAAGACATTCTCAAGCTGGGACGCCGCGGAGAGGTGGTCAAGGTTACGACCGGCTATGGCCGCAACTACCTGATCCCTCATGGCATGGCAACCACCGTGTCCGACGCGAACAAACGTCAGCTGGAGCAGGAACAGACGAAATACGATGCGCGGGCAGCCAGGAAAACCGAAGAACTACAAGCCCTTTGCACCGCTCTCGAAGCCCACTCAGTCACCATCGAAGCTCGGGCCAACGAAGAAGGGCACCTCTTTGGGTCGGTCAACTACGACATGATTCTCCAGTCGTTCAGAGCCGACAACTTCGCTCTGGAACTAC
>CAZANL010000366.1:0-503 GCA_964486115.1 uncultured Planctomycetota bacterium | reverse complement strand
CAGATGCAGCTGGAGAACACCGAACAGATGCCGATCAAAGAAGTCGGGATCTACACGCTGAAGATCGTCCTGCATCCAGAGATCACAGCCTACAGCAAGGTCTGGGTCGTCGAAGAGTCCGAGTAGTTCTTCAGACTGCGCAGGGCGACAATTAACCGCGGACACGTCGAATGACGACCGCGGTTTTTTCGTGGTGTCGGCCTCTGCCCCAGCGTTGAACCGGTCCACCACACAGATACCGGTTTCCCTGCTACCGTCATTAAAGAAAATTCACGGAGATCGTGAGACGACCGCTGGTATATTGGCGTTCCGATTTCGTTGAATATCCGTGGGTCAAAATCGAGAGGGGCGTGGGCAGAACCGTGGAAAGTATCATCGAGCAGAACCTGCTTCCACACAACCTCGAGGCCGAGCGCGCTGTTCTGGGCTCACTGCTCGTTCTGCCCGAGTTGATTGGGGGAGTCTCCCAGACTCTGCCCCATCCCAGCCTGTTCTACAAAAGG
>CAZANL010000365.1:0-5417 GCA_964486115.1 uncultured Planctomycetota bacterium | reverse complement strand
AGCGGGACGCAGAGATCGCGGTTGTCCGGCGCGTGGCAGAACTGTGCGGACAGGTCGCTGTAGACCGGCGAGCCGCTCCAACTGTAGCGGTGCTCGTGCACTCTTGGCCACGAGCGACGCACTATCGCAGGCTGTTTGAAACCCATGGCGTACGTGCGGCAGTCCAGGGCGGCTCGGGTCTTCTTGGAACACGTGAAGTGGAAGACCTGGTGATCTGGCTGGAGGCCGTCATGCGACCCGCTCAGCCGAGCGCGCTGTTGGGTGCCCTGAGATCAGCGGGTTTCGGAGTGTCCGATGCCGGTCTCTATTGCCTCAGAATGGGCCTTGGACTGGACGAGCCTCCGGTCCGTCGGTCCTTGTCTGATGCGGCACTGCGAGACGGGTTTGACCCGATCCTGGCTGTGAAGCAGTGGAGCCTGGTTGACACAGAGCTTGATCGCGATCCGAGCAAGACTCTTCTAGAGCGCGATGCAGTGGTGCTGGATCGGTTTCGCACGGAGTACGCATGGCTGTGCAATTCCATAGGTCAGACGCTGTCTTCGGGGGTTCTCTCTGAGTTCCTCGATCGCAATGGACTATGGAGTTTCTGGCACGGCCAAGAGAATGGGCGGCAGAGAATCGCAAACCTACAGAAACTGCTCCAGCTCGTACGTGAGTTAGAGGGTGATCACGGTGTGTCACCCCATCTTCTTCTGGAGCACTTCGACGAGATTCGAGACGTTTCGGACCCCGCTTCTGGCGGGCTCGAGGCGTCGGGCGGTGCACCGGTCGTCATCACGACGATCTGGCAGGCCAAGGGACTGGAGTGGCCAATCGTGGTACTGCCCGACCTTCAGCGAGTACATGCTTCGTGGGCGTCTCGAGACTTCACTCCCAAACGGCTCCGCGTGCGCGAAGGAGGGATGGATGAGGTCGTCTTCGCCCCAGAGGTCAAGGTCGCCCGTGAAGACAGGCCTACCAAGGACCGCACGACACCCGCATCGGAGCTGATTGACCAGTTTCGGAAGCCTGCGCAACGGGCGGAACTACGACGGCTCTTCTACGTGGCGATGACCAGGGCGACCGACAAGGTTCTCTTGGGCGGTGTCTTCGGCGTGCCTACCACCAGGAACCCAGATCGTGAGCAGCCCCGTACTCTCTGTCACGCCACGGACTGGGCCAAGACCTTGAGAGTCTGCACCGAGATCCGTTTTGACGCGAGCACGCGGAAGCCGGTGTTCGGCCATGACGCTTGGCTTCGCCTCGCCAATCGTGGAACTGTCCATCTACACGATGGCCGGCGGTGACCCTCGCGGCGAACTCGGCTTGATCACCCACCAGGCCCCGACCAGCGCGCCGTCGCGGCGGGTGTACTGCGTCGGCATCTTGTCGTGCGTGGCCCTGTCTGGCCGGAAGCCGGTGTCGCGCATGCCGAGGGGGCCGAACAGCAGCCGCTGTGCCAGCTGACCGTACTCGGTCTGGCTGACCACCTCGGCGACGCGCGCGGCCACGTCGTAGCCCAGCCGGCTGTACCTGTAGCGGGTCCCGGGCGCGGCCTCGAGGCCGATGCGCGCGATGTTGTTCACGACGCCGGCGAGGGTCCCGCCGCTGCTGGCGTCGGCCGCGTCGCGCATCTGCTGCCCCGGCAGGCCCGAGGTGTGCGACAGGCACTGACGGATCGTTGGCACGCCGCGCCTGGAATCCTTGAACGCGGGCAGGTAGCGGTCGACCGGGTCGTCGAGCGAGAGCTTGCCCTGGGCCTCGAGCAACAGCAGCACCGTCGCCGTGGTGGCTTGGTCAGGGAGGCGAGCTTGCAGCGCAGGTCCGGCGTGAACTAGATCTTGCGGCGGCTGTCCGCCCAGCCGAAGCCCTCGCGGAACACCGTCTCCGACTTGTGGATCAGCAGCAGGGCGCCGCCGGCGACGTCCCCTTTCTCGGTGGCGTCGTGGAGCACCTTGCGCAGGCGTGTCTTCTGTGTCTCGGTCAGTTCGGCGCCCGACGGGGCGAGGCCGCAGATGGTGAGCAGGGCGATCAGCAGGATCTTTCTCATGCGGATCTAACCCGGCTCGGCCCGGAACCACTCGCAGAAAATGCTATCTGTCGTAGGTCTCTCTCCACCAGTTCTTCCAGCGGTCGATCGTCTGGACCAGCTGCGGCTTGCTGGCGAAGAACCAGTCACAGAAGAAGTCCGCACGCGTCACCCTGCGCAGGCTCCGGTACGCGCAGAAGCGAACCCAGGGGTCGCCATCGGCCAGCGCGCCGACCAGCCGAGCGATGATGGTCTTTCCGCCGATCGCGCCCAGGCCCAGGACGGCCGCGCCGCGTCCCGGCTCGTCGGTGTTTGCGAGGCGGGACAGCAGCAGCGCCTCGGCCGCGCGCCGACCCGTGCGCCCCAGCTCGAGCAGCGCGGTCTGTAGCACCGGGGGGATGCTGATCGACTCGAGCGAGCCGGGGCTGACGATGCGCGCGCGCGCCTTGATCTTCTTGATCCGCTGCCTGGCTGCCTGCTGCTCCAGGGCCGCACGGTGCACGACCGCCTTCAGCTGGGAGATGTTCGTCGCGGCGTAGCGGCCCAGCAGGCGCATCGCCGGGATGACCACCCAGTTGTCGCCCATCTTCTTGTAGTCGGCCTTGCCCTGACCGTACTTGGCGACGATCTCACGGGCGAGGTTCACGGCCAGCTGGGCGTCGATCTTCTCCAGTCGCAGCAATGCCCGCATCCGGATCAGCGCGCTGTCGGAGTCACGGATCAGCCGGGTGAGGCGGCCTGGAATCTCGAGGAAGGTCCACGCTGCGGCGCCTTCCAGGAAGCGGAGGGCGTGCGCCCGGACGGGGGTCTCCTCGCCGTCGTCGCAGATCACGTCCACCAGCAGCGCGTTGCCCTGAGCGCCCATTCGCCGAAGCATCTCGCAGGCGAAGAACTGGTTGGAGGGGGCCAGCTGCGAGAGGACCTTGCCCCGCCTGCGCAGCACCTTGTAGATCGTGCGCACGCGCTTGCTCAGCCAGCGACGCTTGCCGGCCTTGATCAGCGCGATCACACGCCCGCGGGCCCGAGCGCTTCCCATGCCGGCGCGGGCCAGCAGGCAGGCCTGAGCCAGGACCTCCTCGGTGCTCCAGCAGTCTGGCATCGGCGGGGGAAAGACCGGGGTGGTGCGTCCGAAGACCCGCTTGCCGCGCAGGTTGGCCTCGAGCGTCTCGAGCAGCTTCAGCACCGCGGTGTCGGTCCGGCTGGCCAGGCGACCGATGCCGGGGAGGGCGGCTCCGAGCGCGTCCGGGTCCTTGCCGTGGCGCTGGACGAACTGCACCAGCGGCGTCAGGCCGCGGCGGTCGCCGATCAGCCCCAGCGCCATCGCGGCCTGCACGCGCAGGCCGGCGTCCGGGGACTGCAGCGCGCCGATCAAGGCGGGCACGATCGCCTTGTCCCGGCGGTCGGTCAGCGACTGGAGCGCACGGTTTCGCACGACGCGGTCGGGGTCACCGAACAGCGCGCGCAGGCGCGCGACGGCCTTCGGGCTGGTGTAGCGGCCCAGCAGCGCCACGGCGTTGCGACGCACCAGCTGGTGCGGATCCTTGCTGTAGTGCAGCAAGGCCGGCAGCCCCTCGCCGCCGAGGCTCATCAGCCGGCGGGCGAAGCGCCGCTGGGGCCCGTAGGGGTATCCCGAGGCGAGCTCGACCAGCGCCAGGCGATGGATCATCTGCTGGTAGGGGGTCTTTCCCCCGCTCGGCATGGGGTATGTCGTTGTCGGCTTGCCGATGTACTTCATGAGCTGCTTGGCGATCGGGCGCGTGCCGACCTCCATCCGGGCCGCCTCGGCGGCGAGGTAGGCTGGCTCGCCGAGCAGCACCAGATACTCGATGGTGGCGGTGCGGTTGACCAGGGCCGGGTGAATCGCCTCACGCAGCATCGAGGCCAGCGCGAGCCAGAACAGGTGGGCCGGGGGAGGCGGTGGAAACTTCCAGTCGGGTGGGGGACCGACGGCGCCGGGTCCGGTCAGCGGGCGGTAGGCCGGCGGCTTCGATGAGCTGGGGGTGGGCGTGGCCCAGGTGAAATGCTGCGGCAGGTCGAGCGTGGTGATGCCAGCGAAGCCGAAGGTGCTGCTCGACTGGCCGTCGAACCGCAGCGGAGGCCTGCGTCGCGGAGTTCGCTCGACGGAGCCCTGTCTGGAGGTCGGTCGCGCCGCGGGGATCCGGCCCAGGTCGGTGAGGGGCGGCTTGGGCAGGCAGCGGACCCACTCGGGGGGCAGGCCGGGGGGGACGGTGACGTCCAGATCGGCGGCGAGCGGACCCGCCGCGGCGAGCAGCACGGACGCCACCAGCAGCAGCCATCGATTCATCTTGTGAGCTCCAGTGCGTTTTCGTACGTGGGCAGGGCCAGGATACCTGCCAAACCGCAGGAATTGCAACTGGCGTGCCAGCACCGGTCTCGGGGCGAGCGCGGCGAATTGTAGGGAAATCCGACAGGCGGCCTGTGGTTTCTCACCACAGTCTGTCTCGATCTCGGGTTGCGCGACGGGGCGCTGGAATCGGCCTGAACCCGTACGCAGATCGACCGCAATGTTTGCCAGGCTCAGTCGATGTTTCTATCATGCGGACCATGAGTGAATCCGTACGCATCGACACCTCCCGCTGGCAGCGTCAGGCGCTGCGCCGGGACCGCTTCGGGATCCTGGTCGGCGGCGGGCCGGCTCCTGGCATCAACGGCGTGATCAGCGCCATCTGCATCGAGGCGATTCTCAGCGGTTGCCGCGTGTATGGCATCCGGGACGGCTATCGCTGGCTTGCCGAGGGCAGCACCGAGCACGTGGAGCCGCTGACGCTGGAAGACGTGGCCGGGATCCACCTGCAGGGCGGCTCGATCCTCGGGACCAGCCGCCTGAACCCCACCGGTGACCCCGAGCAGCTCGCGCGGGTGGTGGACACGCTCGAGCGGTTGGGGATCAACATGCTGGCCACGATCGGCGGCGACGACACGGCCTTCTCCTCGTCGCGGGTGGCCCTGGCGGCCGCCGGCGCGCTTCAGGTGGCCCACGTCCCGAAGACGATCGACAATGACCTGCCGCTGCCCGGTGACATGCCGACGTTCGGGTACCAGACGGCGAGTCACGAGGGTGTGCGTGTGCTGTTTTTCGGGGACAGGAGATCACGAGCCGCTGCCGGCACCACAGATCGAGTTGCCTGATGTCTCCGATGTTCCGACGCTCTGGGCCCCTGTGCCGCGTGAGGTCGTGAGGACGGTTCATCCGAGCGATCTTGTTGCAGCAGAGACGATCGCGCCTCCAACGCGGGACATCAGCTCGGATCTACCCCGAACACAGCTGCAGCGAGAAACGCCGTTCCCTAGCGATGCCGTGCAGGGTACTGCATTCCACGCCTTCATGGAGCGACTTGTATTCCGCTGGCCTGCCCCCCAAAACCTAGTCCACCTGGTCGGTTAGACT
>CAZANL010000364.1:0-5424 GCA_964486115.1 uncultured Planctomycetota bacterium | reverse complement strand
CCCAGTCGTTATCACCACGTCCGAGCGGGAGAGCGCCTCCAGGAGCGCTGCTCGAATTCGCTTCTCGTTATCACCGACCGATGACTTGCGATACAGATGCAGGCCGATGGTTGCCAGTTGATCCGCCAGGTAGGCCGCGTTGGTGTCGACGATCTGGCCGAGCAGTATCTCGGTCCCGATGGTCAGTATTTCAGCGGTCGGCATCTAATCATCTCCTACGTGAGCTACGCGGTGGCCCTGTATGTTGGACCGGGTAAGTGTAAGAGGTCCGGTCGCAAGTTGGGCAACCGGACCGCTGGAGTATCGCCAGGATTGAAATGACTCAGAAACTGGCTTGACCAGGGAGCGCCTGGCTCAGTATGTAAGAGCGCTTGGCTCAGTATTCAACCGGGAGGATGAGTTTGAACGACGTTGTTGCTTATGGCTCGTGGCCGTCGCCGATCGGCGCGGCATGGCTGGCTCAGGCGGGGGTTTCGCTGGACTGCGTGACATCGGACGGGGATTCGGTCTGCTGGACCGAGGGTCGCCCGACGGAGGGGGGGCGCTACGTCGTGGTTCGGGACGGCGTCGATATCACCCCCGAGGGGTTCAATGTACGAACTCGCGTTCACGAATATGGCGGAGGGGCCTCGGTGATCCACCGTGGGACCTTGTATTTCGTCAACTTTGCCGATCAGCGACTCTATCGGCAGGGCGAGAACGAGGCGCCCTGCGCGATCACTCCGGAGCCTGAGCGGTCCTGCTCGGAGCGTTATGCAGACATGGCGGTCAGTCCGGATGGTGCATGGATCGTCTGCGTCCGTGAGAGGCATCCGGAGCAGGGGCAGCCGATAAACGAGCTAGCCATCCTCCCCACGGACGGTTCGGCCGAGCCACGACGACTGACCGGGGGACACGATTTTTACGCCGCACCCAGGATCAGCCCAGACGGGAGCCAGCTGGCCTGGATCACCTGGGACCATCCAAACATGCCGTGGGACGGCACGGTCCTCTGGCAAGCCCAGCTGACGTCCGAGGGCTTGAGTTCGCCCGTGCGGATCGCTGGTGGGGCGGAGGAGTCGATCTTCCAGCCGGGCTGGCGACCTGACGGCGTCTTGCATTACATCTCTGACCGATCGGGTTGGTGGAACTTGTATGCGCGGGAATCGGCAGGGGATCGGGCGCTCGCGCCGATGGCGGCCGAGTTCGGGGTTGCGCACTGGGTCTTTGGCCTATCGAGATATGTCTTTCTATCGGATGGTCGGATCGCCTGTGTCTACAGCACCGACGGCATCGATCGCTTGGGGCTGATCACGCCGACGGAGGGCTTGCAAGCGCTAGAGATGCCGTTCACCTCGATTGCTCCAGCGCGGCTGGCAGTCGACGAGTCGGACCGGCTGTTGTTCGTCGGCGGGGCGACGACCCAGGCGCCGGCGGCGGTTCGGTTCGATTGGCAGACCGGCGATATCGAGGTCTTACGTCAGAGCCTGGACCAGCCGATCGATCCCGCATTCATCTCCGAGTGCCAGCCCATTCGTTTTCCGACTGAGGGGGGATGGGACGCTCACGCGCTGTTCTACCCGCCGGCGCATGCTCGGTGCGTCGGACCCGAAGATGCGCGTCCTCCGCTGGTCGTCTTCAGCCACGGCGGGCCGACCTCTTCGACGCACAGTTTCCTCAAGCTGTCGATCCAATATTGGACCAGCCGAGGAGTGGCTGTGGTCGACGTCAACTATGGAGGAAGTACTGGCTATGGAAGGGCGTACCGCGATCGGCTGAAAGGGCAGTGGGGAGTCGTCGACACGGCTGACTGCATCAATGCGGCTCGCTACCTGGCTGATCAAGGGGCTGTCGATGGCCAACGAATGGCGATCCGAGGCGGCAGCGCCGGGGGATACACCACGCTGTGCGCCCTGACGTTTCATGACGTGTTCGGTGCCGGCGCCAGTTATTTCGGTGTGGCCGATCTGGAGGCGCTCGCGGAGGACACACACAAGTTCGAGTCACGTTACCTGGATCAGTTGATCGGACCCTACCCGCAGGCGAAGGAACTCTATGCGGAGCGTTCTCCGGTGCACTATAGCGAGCAGCTCTCCTGCCCGGTGATTCTATTTCAGGGGGCCGAAGACCGAGTGGTGCCGCGGTCTCAAGCGGAGAAGATGGTCGAAGCGCTCGATCGAAAGGGTCTGCCGCATGCGTATCTTCTTTTCGAGGGAGAGCAGCACGGATTTCGCAAGGCACAGACAATCCAGCGAACACTTGAGGCCGAACTGTTGTTCTACGGACAGATCTTCGGCTTTGAGCTGGACGACTCGGTGGAGCCTGTCGAGATCAAGAACCTCTGAGTTTGCTGCGCATCTTGTTAGCCCGCGATTCGACTGCCTTCCAGAAGGCTTGTTCATCGCGCAGCGTCTCTCGTAGCGGTCTGTTCCGATAGCGCTTGATGAATCGAAAGAGATCGCGACGGGTCAGCCCGATGCCAATTGCCGAGAAGTACAGGCCGCCGATGTCCTTGATCATCCAACGACGGGGCGTCCTGGAGCGCAGCTGGGCGCGGTGTAGGTCGATCACGTAGAGCGGCAGCTGCTCTATCCGTGCGGGGTCTGCCGGTGCCTGGAGCAGGAAGTGGCAGAGGTAGAAGTCCCGGTGATTGATGCCGCCGTGGTGTAGGCTCCGTGCGATGTCCGCTACTCGCTCGATCAGCACCCGCTTGAGCTCCTGGGGCGGGGGGCAGTCCGACCACCCCTCCGTCAGCTGTTCCAGGCTGATGCTCGGGCCCAGGTCCTCGGTGATCAGGAACGATCGGCGTGATGCGGGATTCCAGCCCTTTTTGCCAAATCCGACCGGGGTCATCGTCGCGATGCCGAGTTTGCGTAACCGGTGGATGGCAAGCCATTCGTTTTCGGCGCCGAGTACTGGAAGGGTCAAGCGGAGCAAGTTCTTGAAGATCTCGCCCCAGCCGACTCCTTGGTGCGACTTGATGAAGAACTGCTGTTCACCGCAGCTGAATTTCCGGGTGGAGCGGTTCTGGATTGTCTTGGCGACTGCCCCCTCGATGGCGAACAACGCCTCGAAATCGCTCCCGACGAACAGCGACGCGTAGGCCGGCTCGAAGATGGTCATCGCAAGGCGCGATTGCGCTCCGAGCGTCCGACGATCAGGTCGGTTGCCCTCTCGATCAGGCTGTACAGATCCGTCTCCTCGCAGTAGCGTCGGGCATTCTCTTGCCAGCTGTTTCGCTGTTCGCTGGTCAGCATCTGCAGGACCTGCTTGTTGAGCATATCCTGTTCGAACGGCTGGGTGCAGACCAGTCCGGCCTGAGCCTTGAGAACATGGTTGGAGAACCCACAGATCTGCGTGGCCAGTACTGGCAACCCACAGAGCATCGCCTCGATGATGATCGTGCCGGTGTTCTCGATGTAGGCTGGGTGCAGCAGGAACGACGCGGCACAGTAAAATGTCGCGACGTCTGCACGTCCGCCGGTGAAGATCACGCGATTCTCCACGCCCATCCGTCGGGCTAGTTTGCGGTAGAACTGTGGCCGTCCGTCGCCCACCACCACCAGATGTGTGCGCTGGATCAGGTCCGGGGGCAGGCTGGCCAGCGCCATGATCGCCCGGTCTACGCCTTTGGGGCGGAACCACGAGCCGACGCAGAGGATGAACTCCTCGGACTCGCCGATTCCCAGATCCTTGCGGAGCGCCTCGGGATCACATTGGCTCATCGCGACCTCGAGTGCATCTCGGTTGATTCCCGGCGGCAGCTGGTGGAAGCGCTCTGCTTCTGTCCCGTAGTGGGTGATGAAGTGGGACTGTTCCTGGTGTGCGATGAGGAGGATCTCGGTGTCCAGCCCCGATGCGAAGACCGCCTCTTCGAGTTGCAGATAGACCCGATAACGGGGGAGGAGCTTGACCCACCCGGGCCGACTGGTATGCAACTTCTCCGCAAAGCAAGGATCACCGCCGTAATAGATGTCCAGACCGGGTAGCTTGCTGAAGCCGACCACGCAGTCGTAGCCCTTCTCCTCCACGATTTCGGCCAGTCGTTCGCCGAGTTTCTTGCACTGACTGTGGTTGGTCCAGTACTTCAGATCGACAACATGGATGTTGAGATCTTCTATCGGTGGGCCGGTCCACTTGCAGGTGAAGATGTCGACGTGGTGTCCCTGCTTGGCACACATCCGGGCAATGCGGACCATGGTACGCTGCATTCCGCCAAACGGGGTGTATTCGGAGACTGCGAATGCCAATCGAAAGCTCATCGTGCCAATCATACCTTACTTCTCGCGGGGTGCTGAGAACCTGGAGTGATCATTACGCGTAATCAGGTAGCTCTTTCTGGGCCGGAGAATAGCCCCGTTTGACATCCCCCTAAGGCTCGGGTAGCCTGACCGCCCGCCATGGTGCAGAAGATCGAGACGCTGATGAATCGCAGGCCTACGCGGCGCCTGGGGCGAGTGCTGTTGCTGTTCGGCATGTGGCTCGTGGCTCTGGGGCTGGCGGCCTGGATGGTGATGATCTGCGATCCTGGCCCGCGGGAGGCGCAAAGGGCTCTCGAAACGGGGCTGTGGACGGAACAGATCGAGGTCGAGCGCCGGCTGCGAGGCCACGTCGGAATGCTGGCGACGACGATCGGTCCACGGGACACGTACCGAAATCCGCAGCGACTCGGTCAGTCCGGCGATTATGTTTCCACGAAGTTGAAGGACTACGGCTACGAGGTGACAGAACAGCGTTACAGTGCTGATGGCGTCGAGAGTCGTAACCTCGAGGTTTCGCGCAGGGGCACGGCCAGGCCCGACGAGATCATTCTGATCGGCGCCCATTACGACTCGGTGCCACAGTCGCCAGGGGCCAACGACAACGCCTCGGGCACGGCTGCGTTGCTCGAACTGGCCCGAGTCTGGGCCGAGAAATCAGGCCCGCGAACCGTGCGCTTCGTCGCCTTTGCAAACGAGGAACCACCCCACTTCATGCGTGATGCCAGAGGGTCGAGGGTCTATGCTCGTATGGCGCGGGAGCGGGGCGACCGGATCGTTGCGATGCTGTCGCTGGAGACTATCGGCTATTTCAGTGAGCAGAAGGACAGCCAGAAATATCCAGTTGGATTTCGCTCATTTTATCCTGCCACCGGCAATTTCCTGGCGATCGTGGGGAACGTTGCATCCAGGCCGCTGGTGCGCCGGGTCACCCGAGCATTCCGCCAGGCGACCGATCTGCCGAGTGAGTGTGTGGCCACATTCGGCTGGATTCCCGGAGTCAACTGGTCGGATCATGCTTCGTTTTGGGAGCAGGGGTACAAGGCGGTCATGTTGACCGACACCGCGCCGTTTCGTTACCCTCACTATCACACCGTCGAGGACACACCGGACAAACTCGACTTCACCGCCATGTCGCGCGTTACACTGGCGGTGGACCACGTGATCGAGATCCTGGCGACCGTCG
>CAZANL010000363.1:0-5431 GCA_964486115.1 uncultured Planctomycetota bacterium | reverse complement strand
CAGCGCAGGTGGCGGCATCGACCGCCAGAACGAGCCGGGACGTCGTCAACTTTTCACCGTCCTGCAACATCACCCCCCAACCCCGCTCATTCCGCTGCACCCGGTGCACCCGTGTGTTCGACCTGAGCGGGTGACTCAGTTGCTCCGCGATCCGCTCGGTCAGTTCCGACAACCCCTCCGGGAAGGACAACAACCCCCGTACGCGCAGGTTGGCCGCTGTCTTACGGGCCCGCATCGCGCCGCGTAGCAGGCTGCCATGATCGCGCTCCCATCCCACGAGAGTGCGGAAAGCGCTCAGCGCCTCGAGCCGGTCCGGGTTGCCAGCGAACGTGCCACCGACAAAAGGTTCCACGGCGAAGTCGAAAAACTCGCCGCCCAACCGACGAGTGAAGAACTCGGAGACGGTCTCCGAGTCACTCGCCGCCGACCTCTTACACGGCTCACACAGGACCGCCAGCTTTCCGCGAAAGCTCCAGAGCCGGCTACGCAGAAAGGCTCCGAGCCCGCCGGGCAACAGGTGCAATACTCCGCCACGCCGAACGTACCTACGCTTGACCGCCCCATCGGCGACCGTGATCCGGTCCCCGAGTCCGACGGCATCGCACAGATCGATCAAGGGCTCGGTCACTCGGACGGTGTTCGGTCCGAGTTCGAGCAGGTAGCCCTCCTGCCGTTCGGACCGGATCACACCACCGACACGGGGACCCGCTTCGAGCAGCAATGGCGCATGACCGGCCCGCTGAAGTTGCCAAGCCGCGGTCAATCCGGAAATACCGCCACCCACGACGATCGCACTGTAGGAAGACATCCGACCTAGCAGAATACTACACCGACTCTGAAAGTCGAGTCGCTCGAACAGCCGGGGGGCCGCATCGGTGATCGCAAGAGTCTTTTCGATCCGCGACGATGGGGTGCTTTACAGCGCAGCCTGAGCAGCGGCGAGCCGCGCGTGCGGCAGCAGGTGGGGGGCGCAGGAGACGTAGTCCACGCCAATCGAGTGGCAGTAGCCGATGCTGGCCCGGTCTGCAGCCTGCTGCCCACACAGGCCGAACTCCATCCCTGGCCGAGTGGCCCTCCCACGCTCGATAGCCAGCTCCATAAGCTGGCCCACGCCGCTGTTATCCAGCGAGAGAAATGGGTCCCTCTGGTAAATGCCTCTGGCCATGTAGCTGTCGAGAATTCCCCCTGCGTCGTCCCGAGACAGCCCCAGCGTCATCTGCGTCAGATCATTGGTCCCGAAGCTGAAGAAGCTGGCGATACCCGCCAGCCGGTTGGCGATCAGCGCCGCACGCGGCACCTCGATCATCGCGCCCACCCGATACTCCACGTCCCTGCCCGCAGACTCGAAGACCGCCTTCGCCACTCGATGGATCACGCCGACCTGATGAGCTAGCTCCTGCGAGTGACCGACCATCGGGATCAGTATCTCAGGCCGCGCGCCCTCCACCTGGAGCGCCGCCTCGAAGATCGCTCGAGCCTGCATCTCGGTGATTTCGGGATAGGTGATGCCCAGACGACAGCCGCGCTGACCCAGCATCGGGTTGTGCTCGCGCAGAGCATCCACCCGGCTGGCCAGTACGGACTCATCGACCCCCATCTGATCGGCAAGTTGGGGTAGCGCCTTGGGAGTCGGCAAGAACTCGTGGAGCGGCGGATCGAACATGCGGATCGTCACCGGCTTCCCGGGCATCTCGGCGAACAGCCTGAGAAAGGCTTCGCGCTGCAACGGCAGCAGCCGGCCAAGCTGGCCTTTACAGGCATTGAGATCTTCGGCCAGGATCAGCGCCTGGAAAATCGGCAGACGGTCCTCCGCGACGAACATCTGCTCGGTGCGGCACAGTCCCAGACCAGCAGCGCCAAACAGACGTGCCTGCCTGCAGCCCTCGGGCGTATCGGCATTGGCACGCACCCGGATCCGGGCCAGCTCGTCGCACCAGCCCATGACTCGCTCGAAGCAACGATAGATCGGAGCCTGGTCCGCCGTAATCCGCCGCTCGAAAAGTACCTCGAGCACCTCCGACGGTTGGACCGGCAGACTCGCGGCGAAGACCTCGCCGCTACTGCCATCAATCGCCAGATAATCGCCCTCCACGACCACACGATCACCCATCCTCAGCCGCCGTGCTGCCACGTCGACGCTGAGCTCCGCGCAGCCAACCACGCAGGGCCGCTTCATTGCCCTGGCCATCACCGCAGCATGCGATGCACTGTCGCCTCGAGCCGTGATAACGCCGCGAGCGAGCATCAGGCCGCCCACCTCCTCAGGCGCTAGCTGCTCGCGTGCCAGCAGCAACGGCTCACCCAGTTCGGCTCGTGCCTCCGCGGCCTGAGCGCTGAAAACCACACGGCCGCTGACAGCGCCACCGTACGCCGGAACCCCGCGGGTCAGCAGGGCGCCCTCCTCGAGAGCCGCATGCCGAGCGGCCCTCTCGAACGCGGGCACCAGGCAGGCATCCAGTACTTCAGGCGTGACCCGCGCCACCGCATCCTCAACGGTCAACTCGCCCCGCTCGACAGCGGAGCAGACCTCCCGGATCAGGTCCAGCCCATTCATCTGGGCCCCAGTAGACTGGGCAGCCAGAGCGATATCTCCGGCAGATAGGTGATCAGGGACAGACAGAACAACATCAGGCCGATCCACGGCAGTGAAGCCCAGTAGAGCTTCATCACGGGCTTGTCGAATCGTAGGCTAGCAATGAACAGGTTGATGCCGACTGGCGGGGTGGAATAGCCGATCTCGAGGTTGGTCAGGAAGATCACACCCAGGTGGACCGGGCTGACCCCGTACTGAACCGCCATCGGAATGATCAGCGGGACGACCATCAGCAGTGCCGAGAATATATCGAGCAGGCAACCGACGAGCAGCAGGAAGACGTTCAACAACAGCAGAAACATCAGCTTGTTGTCACTGCCGATCAGCCCCTGCAACCACTCCAGGATCTTCTGGGGCACCTGCAACTGCGTCAGCGCATTGTTGAACCCGAAGGCGGCGACCAGGATGATCAGAATCGCCCCCACCATTTTCATCGACTTCAGCATGATCTCGGGCAGCTGCTTGAGCGAGATGTCGCGGTAGATCACCACCTCGACAATCAGCAGATAGGCGGCGGTGAGTGGCGCAATCGCGTCGATGCTGACCTTGCCCGTGGCGATCAGGCCGATGATCAAGAACGGAATCGCCACCTCGAATATCGAGCGGGCCAGAGCACCGAGGAGGGCGCCCGGCTTGAACGATGTCGGCTCGATCTTCTGACGAACGCCGACGAGTCCGCTATAAATCGAGAGTACCCCGATCAGTAACATCCCAGGGAGCAACCCGGCCAGAAAGAGCGTGTTGATGTCCACCTCGTGACCGCCCGGCAGCCCCTTGAGCGATGCGCCGGCAATCATGCCGTAAATGATCAGCGGCAGGCTCGGCGGAAAGAGCAGGCCGAGGCTGCCGCCACTGGTCAGCAGTCCGAGACTGAAGTTCTCACTGTATTTCTCCTCCAGCAACGCCGGCATCAGAAAACCGCCTAGCGCGATGATCGTCACGCCGCTGGCCCCAGTGAAAGCAGTGAAAAAGGCACAACAGCAGAGGGCCACCACGGCCATGCCGCCCGGCAGCCAGCCAAACAGCGCACGTGAAAGGGCGACCAGGCGCTGGGGCGCCTGGCTCTCCGCCAGCAGGTACCCGGCGAAGGTGAACAGCGGGATGGCCACGAAGTAGGGCTCGCCCCCCATCGTGTTGAAGATCGCCGCGAACATATTCTGCGGAGGCGTTCCTGCAATCCACATCAGCAGCAGCGTGACAGCCGCGATGATCAGAAACAGCGGGGCGCCAACCACTCCGCCCAGGCCAATCAAGACTCCAAGAATCTTGCTCACCGAGGATCCCCAAAGTGATGGTCGAACTTGACGCCCAGCAAATCCTGGCCGCCAAGCAGCGAGAAGCGCAAGGCCAGCAGAAACAGACCGACCGGAAAGACCAGGGTGAACATCCACTCCTTGAGGACGATCCCCAGGCCGTGAATCTCGACGAAAGGCGCGGGCGGTGTCGACTCGTTGAGCAAGATCGAGAGCATCGCGCTGCGCTTCAGTTGAACGTAGTCGCCAGCAGCGGCGCAGAGAGCCAGCAGCACCGCCACAGCGAAGACCGCCGAGAAAAGCTTGATCCAGGTGCACCAGGCCTTGGGCGCGAAACGCTCCAGCACCTCGATCGCGATGTGGCCCCGCTCACGCGTGGCCAGGCAGGCGCCGATCAGACCGACCCAGATCACGCTCATGCGCGCAATGCGCTCCATCCAGACCGTCTCCTGGACCCAACTGAAGATCTGTTTCTGAGCGTCGAGTCGGACCAGCACCGGTAGTCCGCTGAGCACCAGCATCGCCAGCAACAGCAGCACCAATGTTACACGCTCGACCCAGGCCAGCGCCGTTTCGGTCCAGGGCCAGCTCGCGGTCCAGGCCATCATCAACCCGAGCAACACCAGGTAAAAGCCGATGGTGAAGCCCGAACGCTGCAGTTCCGGCTCAGCGGGCCGCACCGGAGGCCTATCCGCGGCCTCCGAAACCTTCTTCTTCCCCTCCTCCTCGTCCTCCAGGTCGTCCAGCCCCCCCATCTCGTCATCGTCCTCGAGCCCCTTGGTGTCCGCCTTGGCAGCGGCTTCCCTTTCGGCTTTCCAGGCTTCGAGGGTGAATGTGTAATCCGCGTCCCGCGCCGACTTGAGATGGGCCAGCGTGCCAAAGAACCCGACGGGCGAGATCCCCGAGTTGGTGTCCTGAGCGTAGCCCCCAGCGAGGCCGAGGACTATCGGCGAGAGGGCTGCCAACGCAATCACGCCGAGCAACAGACGACCCTTGCGCTCCGGTTCACGAATTGCGATGACGCACAGCAGACCGGCCAGCGCCGGAACAGCCCACAGCCAGGGGCAGAAGGCCAGCAGTTGCGGTCCGCTAAACGAAATCGTACCCGAACTTCCGGCGTACTGCACCCCCACCAGAGGCAGGCAGAAGCCAACCAGGGCGAGGATACTGCCGAGCAAGACCAGACGAGACTCGTGTCCCGGACGGATCAACTGCGGCGCGTCGAAGCCATGCCACTGACCCGACTTGTAGGGCGGCAACGAGTCCAGGCCGGCCACCGTCTGCCTGCTGTCTGCCGAGTTCACTTGCCCTCGCCGGCGCGAAACTTGCTCAGCAGTACGAGCACTTCCTGATAGATCTCTTCGGAATAGACCTTGCCAGCCAACGCCCGACCGAGCCCCTCACACTCCTTGCGAAAGCTCGCCAGGTCGTCCGAGGTCGGATCGAGCGACTCGATCCCCTTGGCCGCCAAGGCCGCCATCGAGCTCAGGTTGTCCTTGCGGGTCTGCTCGATAACCCGCTTGTTGTGCTTGAAGCAGACCAGCCGCACGACCTTCTGGTACGGCTTGGGGAGCTTCTTGAAGGC
>CAZANL010000362.1:3130-5439 GCA_964486115.1 uncultured Planctomycetota bacterium | reverse complement strand
CTACCTGTGGTTCAACTTCATCACCCTGGCGGTGGCCCAGCGGACGGCTCGCCTGATCGTCGAGTACAACATTCATTCGGTGCCGCTGGAGGAGCGGGAGCTCTACTGTGCCGAGGAGCTGACGGCGGTCGATTCCTGGCTGGACAGGCGGCGTGAGAGCGCCGACCGAACAGAGCGGCCGAAGAAGATCGATCTGATCTATCGGACCACGGCTTTCACGGCGATCGACTTCCTGACTCGGGACCCGGAGCGGGACCGGATGATACAGCAGAAGTTTGGCGAGGAGCTGTCCGCACAGCTGATGCAGGACCGGCGCCAGCTGATCCGCGAGGTGTTTGGCACGTTTCCGTTCAGCCGCTGGCCGAAAGCCCGTCGGTCGATCAATCTCTACGATCTGTACTGGTGTCACCTGGGCGGAGCGCGCGCCGTGTTGTTCCCGCTGGCGATGGCCTGGAAGGCGCTTCGGCTGCAAGCGTTTCTGCTGGGCCGCCTACTGCGTACCTTGCGTGATCTGCTCAGCCCCCAGCGGGGTCTGGCCATCCGCGAGACCGCCGTCGCCAGCTACGACGTGGCCCAGCGCAAGATCAACCGGATGCGCAAGCCGATGTTCATGGAGGCGACCCGGCTCCGTGCCCGTTTTGACGTGGAGTACATGGGCCTGTTCTTACCCGGCAAGAGAACGTCTGGCTTGGAGCTCCAGGGCTATGAGCAAGACCTACGGTTCATCGGCGCCTTGAAGGAGGAGGAGGACGGATATATCGAGATCAGGCGGGCGCATCGAAGATCGCTCCAGACGCTGGCGGCCTTGATGCGCATCGAGGGATGGGAAGACGATGGGATGGCTACCTGGATGGCGGAGCAGAATCCCGCGCTCGCATCGCGGGAGCGGGAGGCGCTGAGAGCGTGCGCGGTGGCCTACGCCATTGACTATCAGTCGGTCTGCAGTCTGACGGAACTCGAGCTGTCGATACGCAGGGGTCTGAATCAAGCAGTGGCCTCGCAGGGCAAGCTGGCGGTGGGGCGCCTGCGCTCCGCGCGTGGCAGCCTGATGCGGGGACTGTTCTGCTGGACACCTAGGTCGGTGATGCGTCGACGTGCGTTCGACCGCTACTGGACGGCCAACTGCTCGGGCCGACCGGACGAGGAGCGGGACTACTGTCGAAGGTATGCGCTGGCCGACACCCAGGGTCTGGGCCGGAGGATTCTGCAGGCTCGCAAGCACGATGACGTTCCATTGGCCAAGGTGCGAGAGATAGTCCAGCGGATCTGCCGAAATCCGACGACCTGGACCGATCAGTTGCTGACACTTCGTACGGTCCAGTCGCTGGCCTTGCTGGATGTCTTCTCGGACCGTCAGATCGTTCGCGACCTGGGAGAGTACGAGGACTCGACGGAGCCGCCCAGGCCGGTTGTCCTGCCCCGGCTGTAAAGGTGGCAGGCCTACTACCTGGCCTGTTTGGCCAGGTAGCGCTCGATCTTCTGAGCGAGCGGTGTATTTGGAGCGGCTTCTACCGCCTTTTTCAGGGCGGCCAGCATCTGGTTCTTGTTCTTGAGTCGGAAGTGGCAGTTGGCCTGAGCCACCCGGAACTTCTGAGTGGACTGACCCGCGCCCAGCGTGTGCTTGGTCTCGAACTTCGTCAGCATGTCCAGCGCGCCCTGGGCGTCCGTTTTATATCTGCTGGCTGCCTGTTCCGTAGTCAGTCCGGTCAGGTATCCCCGCTTGTTTTCCGGGTCGTAGGCGCGGACGTGTTTGTCTATCAGCGAGAGCTTGCCGATCCTCTGTGCCAGTGGGATCACCGTCGGATAGAGCGCTCGCCTGTCTTGCTCGGTCTTGGCCTGCTCCAACTTATGTTTCTGCTCGAAGAAGCTGCTGTAGTTGGTCAGGTTCTTGACGTAGTCGGCTGGCTTGGCCCGGGTGTAACCGGTCTGGCCGATCTGGCTTCCGGAGGCATCGGCGATGATCAGGGTGGGATAACCTCGGACGCCGTATCTTGCTTTGAGCTCTTTGTTTAGTTTCTCGTTGATTGGAGCCTTGGAGCGGGGGAAGTCGGCCTTGTACAGCACATACTCCTGCGGGATGGTCTTGCTGAAGATGTCTGTCGAGAGGACCTCTCGACCTAGCTTCTTGCAGTATCCTCACCAGTCGCTACCGGTAAAGTAGATCAGCAGCAGCTTGTTCTCGGCCTGGGCCCTGGCCTGGGCCTTGCTGAAATCGGTCGCCCAGAGGTCCTCGGCTCCAGCCTGGACGATGAGGGTGAGAGAGAGCATTGTGGTGAGCACCAGTTGTTTCGTGATCATCAGGTCCTCCT
>CAZANL010000362.1:0-3120 GCA_964486115.1 uncultured Planctomycetota bacterium | reverse complement strand
CATACGGCGATGAGCGCGGACTGTTCCGTCCGGAATCCCAGAAAAGAGTTTCCGGGCTGCGGGGCCAGGGCACTCTAAGGAAAGCCCGGTGGTGCGTCAACCCGTTCTACTTGGCGATGCCAAAGGAGGCCAGGCGTCGGAGGATCTGCTGTTTTTTCGGGCCGGTTGTCTCTTGTACCTGGACGATGCCCCCTGGGATCGCGCTCGAAAGCCAGAGGGTCCGGTTGGCGGACACGACGACCTGCACCTCAAGCTGGTAGCCCGACACCTGCTGCGGTTGGCGACTGATGACGGCCCCCTTGCGCAGGGAATCGATCTCGGGCCAGCCCTCGTGCTCGAACTCCAGGCGCAGCTGCGGTCGTTGCTCCCACTTCCCGGACGAGCCGGGTTCTCGGGTCTGAACGACGAGATGCAGCTTGCCCTGGGTGTTTTTCTGCAGCAGGTGGCGTTCGAGAACCCCACCAGGCAGCGTGTAGGTGACCCAGCTCCCCGCCTTGAAGCTCGCCCAGGGATTGGCTGGGCTGGCCCAGAGGTCCTGGCTGGCCAATGGCTGGCCGTCCGCTCGCATTGGTTGGGCGGCTTGCGTCAGTTCCTGCTGGCTCCAGGAGTCAGTCGGTGCAAGGTCGTCGCACGCTCCGAGCAGCAGGAGAGTCGAGAGGAGGCCGATGTGGATTCGCATGAGCGCATTTTCGCCGGCGACGAGGTCCCGTCAAGCATGCGGGATTCCCTTGGCACTGAATCGACGCCCTGCTAGTCTGTGACCGATGGAGGAGTGCTGGTACGAAACGGGCTTGCGCTTTAGCTGTACCCGCTGCGGGCACTGCTGTACCGGTGTTCCAGGGTACGTCTGGGTCGAACAGGAGGACATCGAGGCCCTGGCGGAGTTCCAGCAGCTGTCTGTCGAGAATTTTTGCAGGACCTACGTCCGGTGGACGCCAGAAGGGCTCAGCTTGCTCGAAAAGGCCAACGGCGATTGTGTTTTCTGGCAGCAGGCGGGTTGCAGTGTCTATCAGGCCCGTCCACCGCAGTGCCGCGCCTTTCCTTTCTGGTCCAGTCATTTAGGAGGTGCCGCAACGTGGAGAAAATCCACGGAGAGTTGTCCGGGGGCAGATACTGGACGCTTGTATGTGCGCGATGAGATCGATCAGATAATGAACAAGGACGGACGGATTCGATGAATCGGAGGATGGTCTTCGACCTGTTTATTCTGCTGGTGCTGGCGGGTTGTAACGCCGATTTTCAGCAGCACCAGGAGAAGCACCGACTCTATCTGCACGAACCGAACCTCGTGCGCAACAAAGGCCTGCGGCTCGGGATGAGTTATGAGACCGTGCATGATCGCCTGGGTGCGCCGGCTCACAGTCTCGAACAGCGGATCAACCGCAAGCAGTGGGCCAGCTGGACCTATGCGGTCCGCGCAGAAGACTGGAAACCGCCCGGGTCGGATGGCGACGAGGCCTGGCCCACTGACAGCAGCCTCGATCCGCAGGTCGTATCACGGGCCCGGCTGTATCTGACCTTTCGCAATGGCCGGCTGGTGGCGATCGACGATCCGGTCTACAACCTGTACCAGGTCAGTTCGGACCTGGATCAGCTGGATGAGGACACCGTCAACCGCCTTCGCAAGCAGCTGTACGAGAGCGACAAGCGCCGCAGGTGAGGTCAGTCGCCTGCGAGCTCGGGCTGTCGGCGGATCAAGGTCAGCAAGCGGGCGAGCTTGACATCGCGTCCGATCCCGGGGTTCAACGGCACGAGCATCAGGCAGGGGGTGGTTCGCGCGGCTTCGGGGCGTAGGATGCGGGCCTGAACATAGCTGAAGATGTGGCGGTATTCACTGTCGAGCAGCGCTCCGTCGGTCAGCATCACGACCGTCTTGGCCCCTTCGAAGTGGGTGGCTGTCCGAAAGGCCTGCAGGGCGCGGGTGTTGCCACTGGCCTTGCGCTGCTTGACCCAGTCCCATGCGCGCAGCGTGTTCTTGCGGGTGCCCCGGACCAGCCGAGTTTCGAAATAGCGCATCTGGTCGGCGAAGAACATCACGTTGAAGCGGTGGGCGGGAGTGAGCTGGGAGAGTGCATGGCCCAGCTCGCGTTTCACAGCGGGCATCAGGGTGACCATGCTCGAAGACTGGTCCACGACGAAGACGACCCCCCGCCCGCGGATACTTCGCTGGAATGCTGCCAGCGGTTTGGCCGGCGGCAGTGTCGCCAGCAGTATCGGGCCTGGAGCCGTTTTCGGCGCCGTTGCGAGTGCTTTGGGCATCGGCGGTTTGGAGGCGGGTGAGGGAACTGCCTTGGGTGCGGCCGCGCGTGTGGTGGAGGGTGATCTGACCGTACGGTCGGATTCCGGCCGGGCTCCTGGTGCGGGCCTTGCGGCGCTGGGGCCTGGCAGCTGGCCCTTGGCGGGCGGCTCGTCGTCGATAGCGCGGGGTGTGTGGGCCGTCTCCGGCGACTCCTGCGCGGTGGAGGGCCGCGTTTCGGGCCAAATCGGTTCAGGAGGGAGCGGGGGGACCGGGCCGGCCAGCCCGCGTGGCAGACGGTTGGGTTTGGTTGTGTCAGCAGAGATCAGAAGCTGTGCGACCAGCCCACAGGCCAGTACCAACGCGAGACTCCAGACCACAATCTGGATTCGGCGATTCACAGAGGCTTCCGGAGCGCGGCTCCCATCGAACTCGATCCCTCGGTCTTGAGGCACGGTTCAAGCCTAGTGAGGTGAGCCCGAGATTCGCAAGCGAATTCCAACCCGGGCCGAGCGGTGTCCTGCCCAGAGCATGCTCGGGCAGGGTGGCCCGTCAGCGGGCCCCCAGCTAGCCGACGATATCTACGCGGGTGCCCCTGGGCAGGAGTTCGAACAGCTCTTCCACCTGTGGGTTGATCATCCGCACGCAGCCATTCGAGAGGTTCTTGCCGATCGACGTCGGGTCCTTGGTGCCGTGAATGCCGAATCCCGAAGCGCCCGGCTGGTTGTCGAAGCCGAGCCAGCGTGTTCCGAGTAGATTTCGAGGGTCACCGGCGGGAATCCGTCGGCCTTGCCAGTACCAGGCCGGATTCTTCAGCTTGGTGACGATCTTGAAGCTCCCGACCGGCGTGCGGTCTTCTTTGCCCAGCCCCACGCGATAGCGCA
>CAZANL010000361.1:0-5441 GCA_964486115.1 uncultured Planctomycetota bacterium | reverse complement strand
GGCATCGAAGGTCAGAGACACGGGCAGGCTCTTGCCGGTCATCGACAGTGTGGTCTCGAGGGGGTGCTGCTGACCCTCGATCCAGACGGCCAGCGGGACGCGCAGCTGGTAGGCTGGGCCTTGCTGGAGCTGGTCGATGCGAGCGGTGAGGACGAAGCGCTTGCCGCTCTGGCGGACGGTGGCCTCGCAGACCCTCAGCTGCGGTGCGCCCGCACGATCGACCCACTGGGCGAACTCTGCCTTGAGGTTCGATCCTGCAACCTCCGAGAAGGCAGCGCGCAGGTCATCGAATGAAGCTCTGCGGGCGTTCTGGGTGCGGTAGAACTGGCGTAGCCCCTGGACGAAGCGGGCATCTCCGAGACGCAGTCGGAGCATGTGGAATAACATCAGGCACTTTCCGTACCCGACCGCTTGAGTGGAGGCGCTGTGGCGCGACCGGAACTTCGACAGCGGGAAGTCCTTGCCGTTGGCCGCGTAGTCTGCGTATCCCTGGAGAGCGGTGCGCCGATAAGCGGCGGCCTGGCCCCGCTGCTCCTTGATCAGGTGGTCGGCCAGGTAGGCGGTCAAGCCCTCGCACCAGTTACCGGTCTGGTAGTCGACGAAGACCCCGTTGCCCCACCAGTTGTGCAGGATTTCATGGGGGTAGCTGCTGTGCAGGATGAAAGGCAGCCGAATGACCCGGGGCCCGAGCAGGGTGAACGAGGGCATGCCGTAGCCGGTCTCCCAGAAGTTCTCGACCAGAGCGAACTTGCGGTAGGGATAGGGACCGATCAGCTGGCGATACATCTCGATGTATTGCGCGGTGGCCTCCAGGTAGCGCTGGGCCAGCGCGGGGTCGGCTCGCCGCAGGAAGGCCATCGCCAGTACGGCACCGGCCTGGCGGGTGTATTCGTGAAACGCTCCGGCGATCAGGTAAATGTCATCCTGTGGCCTGGTCTCCTCCCAGCGGACGTGGCGCTCTCCGGAGCGTGTCGTCTGTCGGGTGCGTTGGCCCTGAGAGACGACATTCAGCGTTGCGGGGAGTCGAACGTCGAGCCGAAAGGTCAGCAGCTCGTCGCCAAAGCGGGGGAACCAGTACGTGGCGGCCGAGAGATAGGTGCCCCGAGTTGCGATCAGTCCGGGGGTTTGGCGGAAGCTGCGGGCGTACTCCTGACCTTGGTTCTTCAAGGAGTGGTGGATTTTTCCCGCGTAGCGCAAGGTGAACGAGAGCGCCCCTTTCGGCAGCTCGACACGATAGGTCTCTAGCGGGACGGCCGATTTGGTTTGTTGGATGAGAGTCAGGCGCACACCGGGGTCTGTGCAGCTCGGTGCCAGGCCCGCGTGGAGGCTGAAGCGCAGGTCCCCGGGCCACTTCGCGGGCAGGGTGACGTGGTCGGACACCGTCAAGCTGTTCTGGGTCGGCTGCAGTGTGACCTCGAGCCGGTGCGCGATGGTTCGCTCCTGGGCGTGAAGGTCCGGGATGCTGGCGACGCACAGCAGCACAACGAGAAGGGGTTTGATCGAGGGCATCCCGCCAGAATACGGCATGGCGCGGGTTAATCCACGGCTCGGGTCAGCGACTGCCGCGCCGCCGTAGCAGATAGAGGTACTCGTCGGCGAGCTGATGGCCGCTCGGTTCGTGGATGCGGTTGAAGTCCTCCCAGGAGAGGGGGCGGGTGCCGAAGCGCAGATCGTCCTTCAGCGGGATCATTCGTTGCGTCGGCCGAGGCCAGAGGGCGGTGATCACTCTCTCGCCTAGAGAGCGGTGCCCGTCTTGCTCGATGAAGCCGACCCGCAGCCTGGTGGCCAGCACGTCATAGAACATCTGGCTGGGCGCCTGAGGGTCGTCGAGGCTGTGGTTGGGGTAGGCGCTCGCCAGGTAGCCCTCGATCTCTTCGCGCAGCACGTCCACGGCCGAGAGCTTGTAGAACACCGCCAGATGGTAGGCCAACGTGGCTTGCTGTTTCCGGGAGAGTGCCTCGAGCGCTCCGGAGGTCACCTCGGTGCTGCCGATCAACACGCCGTTCTTTTCTTCCATCAACAGCCGAAGCGCGAGTGGTGGGCCCTCGCGCGTGAAGGTCAGGGAGAAAGCGATGGTGTTGGCGGTGATCTCGACCGCGTGATGGCCGACCTCTACCTGACCATCAAATAGCTCGTGCCGACTGAGCGGCAAGAGCAGGTCGTAGGTCACAAAATGGGTCAGGTCGTCGAGGATGCGCTTGTGGTTGGCCGACAGCTGCCTCAGGGTCCGAGCGGCTCGCAGGGATTCTCCGGCTTGTACCAGGGCCTGACGTCTCTTGCGGAACAGCTGCGGGATAGTGCCCGAGTGAAAACCCAGGCGTAGATAGGCTGCGATCGTCTCACCGTGGGCGCCGACCGGGATCGGGTGGATCTGCGGCCGGGCGTTGCTGCGGTAGAGCTTCCAGTTCTCCTTGAGTTCCCAGAACAGGAACCCGAAAATGCCGGTCGAGAAAAAAGTGAATGCGCCACCGACCCAGATGGCGCTCCGCCGGGGCAATAGCAGCCCGAAGAGGGTGATGGTCGCCTGCTGAATTCGCACGTAATAGGGCAGGATGAGCTTGTAGCTGATCGACACCGCCGGGAACTTGAGCGGATTGATCTGTGGCTCCAGGAAGAGCAGCACGTAGCAACGCGTCACGTAGTAGAACGGAAACCAAAGCAGGCCGCCCAGTGCCTTGAGCGCCAGCGGGCCGCCGCCAGGGACCAGCCGTAGCGCCGAGGTGACGCGGTAGTTGAGCCGTTCGAGCTGGCGGACCGTTGCCCGAGACACCCCTATGATCAGATAGTAAAGGCGAAGCAGCAGGCCCTGGCCGATGGCCTCGACCATTGCGTTGCCGCAGTCGGCGACCACGCCGCCGACGAACACCCCGATCGATGTGCAGCTCAGCAAGAGCCAGAACAGGTAGCAGCAAGCGGCAGCTAGCGTGGTGCCTGTCACGTATTGCGGGGCGCCGGCGAGCAAGGGTTCGTTGCTGAATAGCAGGGGCCGCGTCAGGTACAGTAGCGGCAGTGAGACGGCCGTGCCCAGTCCGGGGTAGATCAGCACGCTCTTGACGATACGAGGCGCCGCGACAGCGCCGCGAGCGAGTAGCCTGTAGAGCAGCCTCAGTGGGCGCCAGCAGATCAGTGTTAGCGCGGCTCGTAGCGGGCGGACATGGATCAGCAGGCCCAGTGTGAACCCAAGGATCGCCAGCAATCTGGGGTCACGCAGGTCGGGTAGCGGCAGGACGTGGGCCAGCCCCATCTGCAGCAGAACCATCAGTGTGGCGGCGGCGGTGAATGGAAGCAGCAGTGCGCGGACCAGGATCCGGCCGATCGAGGTGCCGAAGCCCAGGGTCGTGGGGAGCTGAAACAGCTTCAGATAGAGCTCGCCGCGATGATGGGTCCCCGGTAGGCGCTGGCCGAGTTCCCGGTCGAGCTGGGTCAGGTGGTTGCCGCGGAACATGTCCCAGATCCGCCAGTCGGCCAGCTTCAGGTTGTTGCGGCTGAGGGCGTCCCTCAGGGTCGAGTAGTGGCTGTCGCCACGCAGGACGATCTCGTTCTGAAGTTCTCTTTGCAGCTTGAGGTAGGCGATCTGTTCTCGAGGTGTCGCTGGCAGGAAGCCGATGGTCTCGAACGCCTCGTCGAGTACCGGTCCGAGCGCCGCTCGGAATTCGCGTTCGGCGTTGTGGCATGCCTGTCCGATCACGGCGGTATAGGAATCCAGTACATCGGCGGGCAGGGGAAGCTGGGCTGCCTTGCTCCGCGCTCGGCGCAGGTGCTCCAGCCGCCGGATGCGTCCGCGATGGGGCAGCTCGATCGTCAATGGGGCGCGCCCCAACGAAGCCAGCCAGCCGCGCAGATCGAATCCACGGACCGTCTGCTGGCCCTTCTGGTTACTGCGCTCGAGCTCGAGCAGCAGATCGGAGGTCACCCCGTGGTCGTGGAAGCTCATCCGGTGAACCAGGTAGTCGATCAGTCGCTCCAGTTCCTTGCGAGGCTCGGGGCCAAGGGTGAAGCTCCCGGCCAGCTGGTCGCAGAACGGTGAAATCAGTGCCTGGTAGGCCGCGTTCAACTGGTCGGTGACCTGGTCGGCTTCGGGCAGGTCAGTCCGGTTGCAGACCGAGGCCAGCAGCCGGCCCGCTCGGCGATGGGCGATCATCGATCGAGCCAGGTTGGTCTTGCGTTGATAGCGTCGGGCGTTTTCGTGGTTGAGGCGAAAGCGGGCCAGACGGAAGCGATCTGCAACGCTCTCGGCGAGCGGCGAGGAGAGCTCTAGCCGACGTGCGCTCCATTCGATCAGCCAGCCACCGAACAGGCCGTAAAGCAGCCACTGGCGCAGGCGGCTGGCTCTCCTCGAGTGTTCTTGTTCGAGGATTGCGAGGAAGCGTTGAAGGGTGGCTCGGGTCACCGATCTGCGCAGTGGGCTGTCCCGGTCCTCGACGATTGCATGGCTGCTACGGAACGCCAGCTGCAGCCGTTGCCAGCGCGTGGAGCCGCTGTACTGTTCGCCGAACATTTCACCCAGCACGCGGTCGATGATCAGCAGCTGGCCGAGCTCCAGGTCGAGGCCCAGCTTGACCGCCAGGTTACGGAGCGACTGAAAGTCCAGCTTGCCGAAGATGCCACCGGGCTGAATCAGGCGCTCGGTCACACGGTGTACCAGGTTCTGGATCGCCAGCTGTTCGCCCCGGGCGCCTTGCCGGATGGCAGCGGACAGCAGCGGGTGCGCGAGCACCTGTCGCGCACGGTGTGCGGCATCGAGTAGCTTCTCGTCCTCGTATTTTCGCTGACGCAGGCCTTGCTTGGCGCTGAGCACCAGCTCCTGGATCGACGGTGTCCCGGGTAGGCGGCTGCTCCGCAGTGCCTGATCAGGATCGCTCCCGATCAGCTCGAGGGCGTTCTCGACCCCTTCGTCGTGCCCCTTGAGCGATGGGAAGAGGCTGTGCAGTTCGAGCGGGCTGAAATACCGTAGCTGTAGGTAATACGCACCGAATTCGAAGAGGACCTCCATGTCGTCGGAGCGGTCGAGCAGTCGCTGTTCGCCAGCCAGCACGTCACGGATCTCTTCGAACCGAACCGCTCCGATCAACTGGATGCACCGCCGCATCAGCAGCTCGTTGAATTGGCTGTCACGTCGGCGAGCTTGACTCTGCATGGCGACGGCTCGGTGGAAGCACGCGCTCCAGAGCCGCAGAGCGAAGTAGGACAGGTTGTGTTTGTTGCGCAAGCCGCGGGCGGGCATCGCTAGCAAGGTCACATTGGGTTTGGGTACCCGCGACCAATCGATCTGCTCGTGATGCCTGATGTCGTAGCGTTGCAGGCACTCCGCGAATTCTCCGGTCGGCAGCGAGTAGCATTCGGGGTGGGGGACCGCGGCAAGCACCGAGCGGATCCCCAGATGCAATCGCACGACCCAGCGCAGCTTGCGTGGATCGAGCAGGAATATGCCAGACGCCGGG
>CAZANL010000360.1:0-5451 GCA_964486115.1 uncultured Planctomycetota bacterium | reverse complement strand
CTTCGCGGCTGGTGCTGCCGCCCCGTCGCCGGCGAACACTGTAGAGCAGGTCCGCGTCGTTCGGTACCTGTTCCATCTCGGAGTAGCGAAACTGATGGCCGCGGAAGCGCAGCCCCGGCGGCCCGAGGATCGACTCGGCCTGAGTCTCCACCTCGACATAGCCCAGCGCAGCCAGCTTGGGCAGCATCCGACAGTGGCCGCCGATCAGAGACACCATCGGATGACAGACACCGTCCAGGGTGCGGATTCCCTCCGACAGGTACATCAGCCCACCACACTCGGCATAGATCGCCCCCCCCTGCTCGGCAAAGCCCCGGATCGCCTCGATCATCGAGCAGTTGGCGCTCAGCTGATTGGCCAGCACCTCGGGATAGCCGCCGCCGAGGTAGAGACCGTCGACGTCGGGCAGCGCGCCGTCCTCGACCGGCGAGAAACGGACGATCCTGGCCCCCAGCGACTCCAGACGAGCCAGATTATCCGGATAATAGAAATGAAACGCCTCGTCATAGGCCAGCCCGATGCGGCAGGTTGGCGCCGACGGTGGATCGGGCAGCGGATCGTCGCCTGCCGGCAGGTCCGGCGCGGCGCGAGCCAGCTCGAGCAGCCGGTCGATGTCGAACCATTCTTCGGCCAACCCGGCCCAGTGATCGAGCAGCCGCGATGAGATCGCAGCGGGATCGTTGGCCGTGCGGAGACCCAGGTGGCGCTCTGGAAAGGACTGCTCTGGCTGCTTGGGCAGCCCCCCGAGAACCGGCACCGCGCGGCAGGCCTTGCGCAGCAGATCCAGGTGGCCGGGGCTGCCCACCCGGTTGGCGATCAGGCCCGCTAGCTGCAGGTCCGGATCGAACCCCGAGAAGCCGTGTGCCACCGCAGCAATCGTGCGGGCCATCCCCGAGGCATCGACGGCCAGCACGACCGGCGCCGCCAGCCACTTGGCGATCTGAGCCGTCGACCCGGCCTCCGCTGTGGGCGACGCACCGTCGAAGAGCCCCATCACACCTTCGATCAGCGCGATGTCGGCATCTTCCGCGCCGAGCTGAAAGCTGGAGAGCACAGCATCACGCCCCATCATCCAGCCGTCGAGGTTGTTGCACGGTCCATCTGCGACGCGCCGATGGTAGGTCGGATCGAGATAGTCCGGCCCACACTTGAAACAAGCCACCCGCAAACCCCGCGCCTTGAGCGCTCCGGCCAGCCCCACGATCATCGTGGTCTTGCCCACCCCGCTCGAGGTTCCGCCAATCACGATGCGTGGTCGTGACATTCAGTAATCCAGTCCCAGCTGTGCCCGCACTCCCTGCTCCTTGAACGGATGCTTGACCACGCTCATCTCGGTCACCAGGTCGGCCGCCTCGACCAGACCTTCTGCGGCGTTGCGTCCCGTGACGACCACGTGCAGTCCCGCCGGGCGGCTCGCGAAGGTCTCCAGAACCTCCTCCAGGTCCAGAAAACCATAGTTGATCGCATAGGTGATCTCGTCGAGGATCACGATCCGGTAATCGCCCGTGGCGATCAACTCCTGTGACTTGGCCCAGGCCCGACGGGCCGCCTCTTTATCGCGAGAGATGTCGTCAGACTCCCAGGTGAACCCCTTGCCCATCACGAAAAACTCGAGCCCGAGTTTCTCGGCATACAACCGCTCGCCAGTCTGACGCTTGCCCTTGATGAACTGGACCACCGCGACCTTGTGCCCATAGCCCAGCGCACGGAAGATCAGGCCCAGCGCCGCGGTGGTCTTCCCCTTCCCGTGACCGGTATAGACCAGCAGCAACCCTCGCTCAGCCATGGTCGACGACACCTCCCAGTTGCAGATCCTCGCTCAGCGTTTCGGCAGGGGGCTGCCCCCAGCGTTCGGAGAAGACCACCTCGCTCAGCGGTCGGCGCGGCAGCCAGCCCTCGGTCTCCAGCAGCGGCCTCTCGGGAAAACGATCGACGTGTCCGACACACAGATAAGCCACGGGCGTGATCCCCTCCGGAATGTCGAGCAACTCGCGCAGCCACTCGGGCTCCAGGATCGAAACCCAGCCCACACCGATGCCCTCGCTGCGAGCAGCCAGCCAGAGGTTCTGCACCGCACAGCAGGTGCTGTAGACATCGGTCTCGCGAATGGTATGGCGCCCCAGCACCGCCGGACCTTCGCGCGAGGTATTGCACGTCACACAAATGTTCAGCGGTGCGTCGAGAATCCCCTCCAGCTTGAGAGAGAGATACTTCTCCCGGCTCTCACCTTCGAAATCCCCGGCGGCGAGCAGACGCTGTTCGTCGACATGCGCATGTACCCTGCGGCGCAACTCCAGATCCTCGATCAAGATGAAGTTCCAGGGTTGGCTGAAGCCGACCGAACCCGCCTGATGCGCTGCGTTGAGAAATCGCCCTAGCGTCGCTGCGGGAATCGCATCCGACTTGAAGCTCCGCATGTCACGGCGTCGGGCAATCGCCTCGTAAACACCCCTGCGCCAGTCTTCGGGAAAGATGTGACTCATCTCGGTTTCGCCGACAGTCGATCGGCGCTCCTCAGTTCGTGCAGCGCACGTTCGATCACTGCCTCGACCGTATCCGTCTGGGCCAGCACCACATGCCGCGCTCCGAGATTCCGAGCGGCGCTGGCCGTCTGCGGCCCGATCGCGACCGTCGGCCGGTCAGCCAGCGGGAAGGACTGAAGCAGATGGCGTGCCGCGCTGGAGCTGGGCAGCACCACCAGATCGATCGGACCCAGCGGATGCGTCGGATACCGCCGCCGGTGACGATAGGCCGGGACGGCCGTCACGTCCGAGCCGAGTTGACCTAGCAGCGCCCGCAAATTGGGCCGTCCGTCCTCCGAGGTCACCAGCAACAGACGAAGCCCCTCGACCTGCTCGGGCTGGGCAGCCAGCGCATTTTCGCAGGCGCCGGGATAAGTCTGCGCCGGCCTCAATCCGCGCGCCAGTAGCCGCTCGGTTGCCTGGCGGCCAACTGCCAGCAGCGGACTCGACGGCAGGTCACGCACGTCCATCCCGAGCACGGTCAGACGGGAAAGCAGCCCGTCCACACCGGCAGCGCTGCCGAACATCACCGCGTCGAAGTCCTCCCACCGACGGATCGCGCGATCCAGCAAATCCCAGTTCTCCGGCGGCTCGACGCTCACCTGCGGCCACTCGACCACCTCAGCCCCAGCATCTCGCAACCCGGCGGCGATCTGCGAACGCCCTGGCCGGGCCCGACCGACCAGGATTCGATTCCCCCTGAGAGGTCGGCCCTCGAACCACTGGATCTTCTCCCTCAGCGTCACGACATCGCCGACGATCAACAGAGCAGGACCGGACAGCTGATGAGCCTCGACTTGCTCCACCAGATCCGCCAGAGTCCCCACGATCACCTGCTGCCCGGGACGCGACGCCGATGCCACGTAGGCCGCCGGAGTCTTTGGCGAACGGCCGGCCGAAAGCAAACGGCGGATATTTTCGGCGAGCCTCCGAGAGACCATGTAGAGCACCACGGTCTCGTCGCACGCCCCATCGCCGATCTGGTGACCGGTGGCGATCATCACACCCGACGAGACCCGTCGGTCGGTCAGCGGGATGCCGGCACAGGCGGCGGCCCCCAGGGCCGCCGAGACACCGGGCACGATCTCGAAGGGGATCCCGGCTTCGGAAAGCACCTCCGCCTCCTCCGCACCGCGACCGAAGACCAACGGATCGCCGGCCTTCAAGCGCACCACACGCTTCCCGGCGCGGGCTCTGTCGAGCACCAAGGAATGCAGCTTGTAGTCTGGCGTGGGGTGGCCAGCTCGGCGTCCAACGGCCAGCAGCTCGGCGTCGGATGACGCCAGCGCCAAGATCCCAGGCGGCACCAGCAGGTCATGCGCCACCACGTCGGCGTTGCGCAACAGCTCCAGCCCGCGTGTCGTCAACAATCCCGGAGCGCCGGGCCCCGCGCCAACCAGATAGACCATGCCCGGATCAGTCATCGGACGCCTTGCGAAACCGGTGCGAGAAGTCTGCCGCGTACAACCGGGAGTCGGCAAAGTCGGTCGAGGTCAGGAAGCGCCCGACGAAGATCATCGATTGGCTGCGGATCCCCGCTTGCTCGACCTTCGCCGCGATGTCGGCCAGGGTGCCGATGACAACCTGTTCCTCCGGCATGCTGGCCTTGTGTACCACCGCCACCGGACAGTCCTCTCCGTAGGAAGGAATCAACTCTTCCGCCAGTTTCTCCATCAAGGTGATCGACAGGAACAGGCAGAGCGTCGATTCGTGCCGCGCCAGATCCTGCAGCTGCTCCTTCTCAGGCATCGGCGTGCGCCCTTCGACCCGGCTGAGGATCACCGTCTGGACCTGCTCCGGCAGCGTCAGCTGCTTGCCCAGCGCGGCGGCGGCCGCGTTGAACGAGCTGACCCCCGGAACCACCTCCCAGGGGATCCCCTGTGCGTCGAGGCGGCGAATCTGCTCGGCCACAGCTCCGAACAACAAGGGGTCGCCCGTGTGAACTCGGGCGACGTCCTGCCCCGCTCGGTGGGCCTCGATCATCGGCTCCAGAAACTGCTCCAGGGTCAGGCCTTTCGAGTCGAGCACTCGCGCAGCGGGATCGGCCCGCGCAAGCAGCTCGCGCGGGACCAACGAACCGGTAAAGACGATCAGCGGGCAGCGGGCAATCAGCTCCGCACCCCGCACGGTGATCAGATCCGGCGCTCCCGGACCCGCTCCGATGAAATATACGGTCACTGTTTTCTTCCTACAAGCATCGCAGCACGCTGTCCCTGACGATATCCCAGATGTCGCCTGGCATCTGCCCCAGCCAGGCCGCGTCGACAAACTCCAGATCTCCCTCGTCGGTCATCAGGTCCCACAACCGCTCACTGACCGAGCCGTTGCGCGTGATGACCAGCCGCCGTCCCAGCAGCTTGGCCAGCGACTCACCCTCCAGGTCAAACGTCATGATCGGCGGTTCGAGCTGGACCTCACGCACCTGCTGCAGCCGGACATATAGACTCTCCGCCGGATCGATCTTTCCCGGATCCGCGAATCCCGCCCCGGCCCAATCGCACGGCTCCTTCAGGTCCCCGACCAGATAGTAGTGCCCCTCGGTCTCGGCAAGCATCGCGCCGGCCAGCCGCCCCACCCGGCCCACTACGTCTCCTCCTGTTCCAGCGCACCGGGCACGACCAGACTCCGCCCGGGAGTCTGCCCTTCCCTGACCGCCCCGTCCCAGTCGTACTTGTTGGTATAGCCGCGAGGCGTGACCATGTAGTCTTCGAAGACAAAGCTGTTGGTCGAACCTACCAGCACGGTGGTCAACATGCCGATCTCGTAATCGAGAAAATGGGCCAGGTCGGAGAGCACGACCTTCTGTCGCCTGCGGTAGGCGCTCTTGACCAACGCCACGGGCGTGGTCGGTTCACGATACTGCCCGATGATCCTGGCTGCCTCGACGATCTGCCGCTGTCGCCGGCCACTCGCCGGATTGTAGAGGCCG
>CAZANL010000359.1:0-5464 GCA_964486115.1 uncultured Planctomycetota bacterium | reverse complement strand
CGGCAAGGATCAATGGAGGAGGCGGGTCGGTCAAGGGGAGCCATGCACCAACGCCCTACATAACCACTGCCCGCAGGGTGCCTGCTTTGGGCCCGATAGAATCAGTGGCTGAACTCAGTAACTCGCTGGTGATATCATGTTCTTAGGGTTACCCAATTATCGGCTGATGAGGCGGCACCAAACTGGCCCACGAAGGAGTTACTCATGCTTGAGGCCTTCATCGATATACTCAACCAGAGTGGTTGGATGGAGACAGAGCCGTTTTTCATTCCAAAAGGGCGACGGGGTGCTGGCGTTCGATACCAGTCAGTGGATGCAGGTTGGTACCGTACAGAATCCCCGGGTCAAGGACATCCCGGTGCCCAGAAACCAGAAGGAAGGTGAAGATGAAGATGACCGATATCCTGACCACCACAGTCGTGGTGGCGGCCTTCCTGTTCGCGACAAGCGCCCTGCCGGATGTTGCCGTCGAGAGCACGTTGCGTGGTCGCGAAGCCAAGGCGGCCCTGCTGTTCCTGGACAGCGACTCGGTCGTTCTTGCGCTCTCGACGAAGCAGGACCCGAAGACGTTCGCACATCAGGTGCAGGTGCTGGAAGCGCTCAAGGGCGAGGCCCGTGGAACCATCGAGCTTCCACGGGCGGCGCTTCCGATCCTGGGGAAGATGGGCACGAAGGTGGGCGAGAAGACGGTGGAACTCACTCCGGGCAAGAAGCACTTGCTTTTCCTGGTGAGAAGGAAGGGGGGATGGCGGCTCGCCAAGGGCACGCTCTGGGATGGCTACCTGGCCGGAAACCCGAAAGACCATGGCTTTCTTCCCCAGGGCGGCGCCCGGGTGGAGGCTCCCAGGACCAGCGAGACCTACAGGACGATTCAGGCACTGGCCCGGCTCGACTCGAGGCGAGAAGACGAGCGGCGCGGCGGCATCCGGATCCTCTGCCGGGCAGGCGACTGGGGCGTCGGAAAACCCCGGTTGATGACGCTGGCCTCGAGAAAACTCGGCGAGCTGAGTGACGCCAGCAGCCGAGCTCGGCTGATCCTTGAGCTCATCCGCGACGATGGAGGACTGGCCTTCAACACCGGCTTCAGCTGGGGCGGCAAGGGCATTGGCTGGCAGGTTGCTTACCGGGCTGCTCAGTGGAAGGTACGCGAGGCCGTGCCGGTGGCGATGCGGATCATCGCCCGCGTGTCGGCCAAGACCCGCAAGAGCCTGCGGGAGCGAGGAAGCACGGTGCACGCCGCTTATATCGCCGGCTGCCTGGGAACCACGCAGACCCGGCAACTGGCCATCGATTTTCTGCTGGACCAGGTCAAGGGGCAAGGCCATGACAAGCCGATGATCGTCAGTGTGCTTGCCAGGATCGGCGACGAGAAGGCGGACCGCCAGCTGAAGGCATGGCTGGACCTGGGCGGCGAGGACGGTCGGGCCGTCGAACAGACTCGCCTGGCGCTGACGTACTTCAAGGTCCGCGGCAACCTGGGAGCGGGTGACGTGAAGATCCTCATCCAGGTCGTCGAACGTGCTGCCACTGGCGGCACCTCCCGGAGCAGGGCTCACCAGAACGCCGCACTCGCCAGGGACTTCCTCGAGGCACTCTGCAGCAAAAAGTTCCGCCAAGGAACCGGCCCCGGCCCGGCATCCAGCTCGAAGGCCGAGTTCCAGAACTGGGCCAGGTGGTGGAAGCAAACCGGGAGCAAGGATCCGAAGTACCAGTAGCCCCCAGGGCCGGCTCGTGACGAATGTTGACCGAGGGCGGCCGGACTGGGAGCTGATTGTAGGACAGATTCGGGCCCACGTTCTTGCCGCAGCATGATCCCGTGCAGTTTCATCGTGCTTGACGGTGGCCGGGATCAGATCCGCGCCGGCGTATCAAGAAGGGGACAGTGGGGCGCGGCGGGCATCGTAGCTCCAACGTCAGGATGAGGACGGAGAGGGTGGACGGGCCGGAGGAGCGCCGCGCTATGGATCCCGGTTTTGTTCCTGTTTCGCCTTGGAATACACCAAGAGAAGTCCTGCCCCGACGCCAAGGCAGAAGAGGCTGTCTCCCAGGAAAGGGAACGGGGGGAGTTGTAGCCAGATCCCGCTGGAGAGCAGGATCCCACCCTCTACGATGCTGAGAATGGCAAGCAGGGGGAGCAAAGCATCGTACTTTTCGACGTTGAGGAGCACGGCGGCAAAGAGAACACCGATCATGGCTCGACCTGGGGTCCACCAGGATCACCAGGAAGGGGCTCAAGAGCCTGGTCAAGGCGCTGCCCAACTGCAGGATCTCCCACCCGTGGCTCCGATGAGGGCCCGCCGCGCAGTCGTTGGCACTCACCAGGCGACCCCGTGCAGAGCCCATCGGGCAGCGTACCTGATCGACCTGGGTGGCCACTTTCGACCAGGGACTCCTACATGCCCCCCGCCCGAAGGGTGCCTGCCTGGGGCCCGATAGAATCAGTGGCTGAACTCAGCAACTCGCTCGTGATATCCTGGACGTCGCGGGCGCTCGAGCAGGTCAAGGACCAGGCAGACGGACGCGTCGACCTGGTCGAGAAGCGCTTGAGTTGATTCCTGCGTGTTCCGCATCGACTTTACGTCGCAGAATCAAGTTGCTCGAGATCGATCTCTCTCGGTTTGCCGCCAAGCAGACCGGACGCAAGCGAAAGGAGAAGCCATGCGCACGTGCCTGATCGCACTGCTGCTGATAGCGGCCATTCCATCACCGCTCACTGCCCAGGAGCTGAACTTCAAGAGCCTCGACTACTGGGCACGCCATATCCTGCCCAAACCCAGCGAGCTGACCTGGCAGAAGGTGCCATGGCGGCCGACATACTGGGAGGCGGTGGCAGAGGGCCAGAAGAAGCGCAGGCCGATCCTGCTCTGGACAATGAACGGCCACCCGCTAGCCAACACGTGAAACAACGGGGTGACCGGCCGACAGTCTGTCTGGTCAAACCCGAGGATTCAGGCGCTGATGCGCTCGTTCATCCCGGCAACCGACGAGGTCTGGCGGCTGCAGAACCTCAAGGACCCTGACTGCACCCTGTTCATGGGCTTCGCCAAGCAGGGCCACTATCCCGGCGGCGGTACCAAGCAGGGCATCTATGCCTGCACGCCGAGCGGCGTGTTTCTCGGCTCGTGCAACTCCAACAACGCGTCGGTCGTCGAGCGCATGATGAAGAACGCGCTCAAGAAATGGGTGGCGACCCCGGCGCGCTCGCGCTATCTGGCCAAGGATCCGGCGAAGACCAAGGTCGCGCGGCAGCTCTCGCAGTACCCCAAGGACGGTATGGTGCTGAAGGTCATCACGCGCGACCTGCCGCGGACGACCAAGAAGACCGCTCGGATAAAGAACGCCTGGAACGTTCAGTTCGCCTGATTTCGCAAGACCGAAGTCCGCCAGCTGATGCCGGCGCGAATCGAGAAGGGCGCCGTGCACGACATTCCGCAGGCACTGGTCGAGCGGCTCGTGCGTTTCCACCTGATCGACAACGTGCACGGGCAGACGATCTCCTACAAGAAGAACGAGGTGGTCAAGGCGACCCTAGCGACCCAGGTCGTGCGGATTCGGCGTGGCGCGATCGAGCTGCGCTTCAAGGGCGAGTCGGAGACCAAGGCCGGTAGCCGCGGCTACAAGGCGAAGCTGTACGGCACGGCGAAGTACAACCTGACCAAGCAGCGGTTCACCAGCTTCAAGCTGGTGGCCAAGGGCATGCGCACGGGCGGGACCCGCTACAACTTCCGCCAGGGCGACCCGGGCCCCCAGCCGCTGGGCATCGCGTTCGTGCTCGGCAAGGACACCCCGCAGGAGCACGTCACACCGTACTTCCTCCGCGAGTACGGCTGGAAGTAATGGGCTTCTTCTTGGTTGTTGAGTTCAGCCACAGATTCTATCCCGCCTGCCCTGACCTGCCCTCGAGAGTAGTCTACCTTGTCGGTTAAACACTGCCCAACGGGTGCCCAATTCAGCCCGATAGAATCAGTGGCTGAATAGCCCCGCACGCTAGAGCCCGCCCGACGAATCTGTCTCGGAGTCCCCCCAGTCGGTATAGTGGTCACGATGCCCCCCGCGGACCAACGCCTCGCCGAGCGGCTGCTGGCGGAGAAACTGGTCAGCCCCGAGAAGCTGGCTGACTGCCAGCAGGCCCAGCGTGAGGCCGAGCAGTCCGGACAGCAGCGCCCGCCTTTGGCGCAGGAACTGATGCGCCGCCGGCTGCTACCGTCCTGGCAGCTGGGGCAGTTGCTGCTGGGACTGGAAAGCGGCTTCGACAGCACCCGGCATGGGCCGGAAGGCGAGCCGGACGAGGTTACCCCGAGCCCAACGCCGCCAGCGCTCGGCCGTTACCCGGAGGGCAGCCTGCTTGGCGCCGGCGGGATAGGCCAGGTGCTGGGGGTCAAGGACCCACACCTCGGGCGCAGTCTCGCGGCCAAGATGATCCGCGGAACGGCCTCGGCCAGCGTGAAGGCCCGCTTCATTCAGGAAGCGCAGATCACCGGGCGGCTCGAACACCCCAACATCGTGCCGGTCCACGAGCTGGGAATGACCGACGACGGACGACTCTATTTCACGATGAAGCGTGTCCAGGGCGAGGATCTCAAGAGCTCGCTGGCCGACCGGCCGCTGTTCGAGCTGCTGCAGATCCTGCTCAGAGTCTGTGACGCGCTGGCCTTCGCCCACAGCCAGGGGGTGATCCACCGCGATCTCAAGCCGGCCAACATCATGGTCGGCCGCTTCGGCGAGGTGCAGGTGATGGACTGGGGGCTGGCAAAAGTGGTCGGCGAGCCCGACCTTAGCACGACGAATGCCGCCCCTGCGACCATCGAGCCGATTAGCTCCGAAGAGGGTGCTGAGCCTCATACGAGCGCCGGCACGGTGCTGGGGACGTACGCCTACATGGCGCCCGAGCAAGCGCGGGGAGACATCGGCCGGCTGGACCGGCGGACCGACATCTACGCGCTGGGCGCGCTGCTCTACGAAATCCTCACCGGCTGTCCGCCATACGTCGGTGGCACGAGCCAGGCGATCCTGGTCCAGGTGGTCGCCGGTCAGCTGATCCCGCCGGGAAAGCGGGCCCCGAATCGCCAGACGCCGCCCGAGCTTGAGGCCGTGACGCTCAAGGCAATGGCCACCCGGCCTGCCGGTCGCTACGACAGCATCGTGCTGATGAAGCAGGACATCGAGGCCTACCTCGAGGGTCGTCTGCTGCAGGCCGCAGACTACAGTACCTGGCAGGTGGGCAAGAAGTGGGCCGCCCGTCACCAGGCGGCGGCAGCGGCGACAGCGGGGATCCTGCTGGCGGTGATCGCGGCGTTCATCGGCATCACCCTGCAGTGGCAGCGCGCCGACGAAGAGAAGGACAGGGCGAAGTTGCGAGAGCAAGAGGCCCAGATAGCACGTAAGGAGGCGGTCGCGGCACTAGAGGAACGGGACCGAGCGACGCTGAAGAAGGAAGTCGCTCAGCGCAAGAGCAGTGCTGCCG
>CAZANL010000358.1:0-5511 GCA_964486115.1 uncultured Planctomycetota bacterium | reverse complement strand
CCTTGAGGCAGCTGGAGTCGATCTTCAATCAGTTCACCGAAGGGGATCTCGACACGGCCCTCGGACGGTTCTTCGACGCGCTCGAAGAACTGGCCGACAACCCCGAAGAGGCGGGTGTCCGGGAGCTGGTGCTCGCCGAGGCCCAGACCTTGACCGACAAGATCCGCTTCGTTGGTGATCGGCTTGATAATTTGCGGGAGCAGCTCGACTCCGAGCTCGTCACGAATGTCAACAGCGCCAACACGATCTTGACCGAGTTGGCCCAGCTTAACGGCGAAATCGTCCGGCTGGAAAACGGCGGAGAACGGTTCCGCTCGGCTAACGACCTGCGTGATCGGCGAGACTACCTGCTGGGCGAGTTGTCAGAGATCGTCGATATTCGAACGTCCGAGGAATCCACCGGCTCGATCAACGTCTCTGCCGGCAGCGTGCAGCTGGTTTTCCGCCAGACTGCCAATCTGTTGTCGACTGACGAACGGGCGGACAACAACGTTTCGGTCCACGATGTGCGCGTGGCTGGCGGTGCGCTGCTACCGTTGATCTCGGGCGAACTGGAGGGGGCGGTCAAGCTGCGCGATACGGTTTTGCCCGGCTTCCTGCGTCAGCTTGACGAGTTCACCCAGACGTTCACCGACGAGTTCAATAAGCTCCATTCCCAAGGTCGCGGTCTGGAGCGGTTCAGCAGTCTGGACAGCCGGGTCCAGGTCCACGAGAAGAACCAGGCGTCGGTCGCCCTGCGGGTGGAGGACACGGTTACGATCGGTGGCTTGAAGAGTGCGCTCAACTCATCCGGTCTGGCCGCAGCTTTTTCCGACGACGAGTTGAATGGACTGAAACTCGTCGCGTTGACGGGCGAGAACGCGGGTCTAGAGCGAACGATTCTCGACTTCAATGGCACGACCGGCCAGGTCCTGTTTTCCGAGGAGTTTCCCGACGCGTTTTCGGTGGGGGACCGGTTTGCGATCACCTCACTCGACTTCCCCCCCGAGGACGGTGCGTTCGACCTGGTGATCACCAGCCAGTTGACGGGTGCGACCAAGAGCTTCAACATCGATGTCGATCTGGATGGGATCGGTGTGGACGATCATTTGAGCGACGTGGTGGGCGATATCAACACCAAGCTCACGGCGTTCTACGGGGTTGGTAGCGAGCCTGTGGTGGCCTCGGTCACCTCGGATAACCGGTTGCGGCTGGCGCGGACCTCGGCCGACTTCACGTTCAGCTTCGCACATGACACCAGCGGCTTGCTCGCCGCGATGGGGGTGGGCACCTTCTTCGCGGGACGGGAAGCGCGTACGGTCGGCTTGGATGCCAATGTCGCCGGCAAGCCGATGATGATCGCCGCCGCCAAGACCAATGCACCAGGTGACAACCAGAATGTGCTGGATCTGATCGGTCTGCGCGAAACGAAGATATACAGCAGCAGGACCGCAACGCCGGAAGACTTCCTGCGGGGTATCATCGGATCGCTCGGCGTCCAAAGCCGAGAGGCTCAAGACCTGCTGCGCAATCAGGAGTCGTTGACACTCAATCTGGCCAACCAGCGGGAGTCGATCTCCGGCGTCAATCTGGATGAGGAGTCGCTGGCGTTGATCGTGCATCAGCGTGCCTTTCAGGCGGCTGCGCGGTACATATCGACGATCGACGAGTTGCTCAGCATCTTGCTCAACCTCTGATGGAGAGGAGCGAATAGACAATGGTATTTGGCGGCGGATTTCCTAGGATCACGCAAACCTCGCAGCGCAATTCCAGTCTGTCCACGATTCGGATGCGGCAGTTCGAGGTCTCTCGTCTGGCGTCTCAACTCTCCTCGGGCTATCGGATTCTCAACCCGTCCGATGATCCTGTTGGCCTCAATCGCGCGTTGCGCTTCCAGCAGGCGATCACGACCAGTGAGCAGTTCTCGAAGAACATTCAGGTCGGTACAGAGCATCTGCGGCAGACGTCGAGTTCGATGAATCAGATCCAGAGCTTGGTCACGCGCGCGCGCGCGCTCCAGGTCGAGATGGCATCCGACACCTCGAACGCCGACATGCGTCGTGTCGCTTCTGAAGAAATCGATCAGCTACTGACCGAGGTGATCTCTATCGCCAATACCCGGATTGGCGGGCAGTATCTGTTTGGCGGCACCGAAACGCTGCTCGCGCCCTTTGTTCAGACGGGTGGCGGGGTGCTGTATCAAGGCAACGACAGCGACATCAAGCTCAATGTGTCTGAGTCATTGGCGGTTGCGTCGAACATTCATGGCCAAAAGGCTTTTGGCGCACTCTCGGAGCAGATCAAGGGGGATGTCGACCTCGACGCCGACATGGCTCTCGATACTCCGCTGTCGCTGCTCAATGGAGGCTCGGGTGTCGACCTGGGCTCGATCCGGATCACCACCACCGTGCCAGCTGGAATGTTTACGGTCGATCTCCGGGATGCCGAGACGATCGGAGATGTGACGGCCAGGATATCCGACGCCACCGGCACCGCGGTCTTTGCCGCCATCACGGGTACGGGTAGCAGCCTCTCCCTCAGCACCGGGGCTGGTACGATCCAGGTGGATGAAGTGGATGGGGGGACGACCGCAGCCGACCTGGGCATTTTAGCCACCACGCCGGTAGCCACGCCGCTGACCGGAACGGACGTGGATCCTGACATCAATCTCCAGACCGCGCTCCCGCTGACGATCGGTGGCGCCGACTTCGATCGCACCGGCTTCACGATCACCAACGGCGCCAACACGGCGACCGTGAGCTTTGCCGGGGCCTCGACCATCGAAGACGTGATCAACCGGATCAACGCCGCCGATGTCTATGTCGAGGCGCGGATCAATGCGGATGGAACAGGTCTCGACGTCCTCTCCCGACTTTCGGGCACCCGCATGACGATCACCGAGGGAGGCGGGACGACCGCGGCCGATCTGGGCCTACTGGTGACCCTCGACGAGGTGAGGCTGGACGACCTCAATGGCGGGTTGGGAGTCACCCCTGTCGAGGGCGCGGACTTCACGATAACCCAGCTGGACGGCACGACGATCACCGTCGACATTTCGAAGGCGGTCACGGTGGGTGACGTGGTCAGCCTGATCAACTCGGACAGTGAGAACCTGGCTCCGACGCTGGTGGCCAGCGTGTCAGGTTCCTCGATTCTGCTGACCGACAGTAGCGTCGGTGCCGGTCCATTGGCCGTGACCGCGAAGAACGGGAGCTCCGTGGCGCAGGAGCTGGGTCTCAGCACGGGGAGCGTGGTGGGATCGGTACTGACCGGCTCCACGATCTCGGGCGCAGGTGTGCAGGCAGAGAACATCTTCACCGCGCTGATGGACCTGCGCGGTGCGTTGTTGGCCAACGACCAGGCTGGGATCTCTGCCTCCGGCGCCGCGCTGGATCGAGGGGCCGTCACCGTGCTGACTGCGACGGCTGAACTGGGTGCGCGGGAGTCACGCCTGACCCTGACGGAAAGCCGACATGCACAAGAGCGCTTGACTCTCAGGGAATTTCTCTCCGACGTCCGTGACATCGATCTGGCCGAGGCTGCAACCAATTTTCAGCGGGAGCAGCAGGCCCTTGTCGCCTCACTCCAGGCCACGGCGACCATCTTCCAGGCGACGCTGCTCAACTTCCTGTAGGAATTGGGCGAGTTGTTCTTGTGCGGCAAGCTGTGCAAGCAGGGCGTAGGGCGGATCAAATGTTACCTTCAGGTAGCGCCTTTCCTCCGCGGTAACCATGCCGTTTTATCGCTCTCGGCTGCCATGTGTGTAAGTCCTTTTGGAGCAATGGTATAAATTCTTGGCAATATTCCTCGGTTGTGGCACGCAGGTTGCACTTCCTTGGGCATAAGCAGCCATCGCTTGGCTGCCCCATTCAAAACGAGGAGTACACGGAGATGAAGAACCTGGTCTATCTGGCGATCGTCGCAGCCCTTGCGATGGGCTTCGTCGCGGTCGAAATGGGCTACACCTGACCTCCCCCGGGCATTGGTCATCTGTTAGATGACGAAGCTGGTCCTCCGGGCGGTGGCGACCCGAGCGGTGGCGGCACCGATCCGAGCTACACGAACCAGTACACCCCCCCCGGTGACGGTGGCGGTGGCGGCAGCACGGGCGACCCGAGTGGTGGCACCGGCGGCGGCGACACCGGTAGTGGTGGTGGTGGCGACAAAAGCAAGTCCGATGGTGACGACAGCAACAACGCTGACGAATCCAACAGCGACAAGTACTTCGCCAACCCGATCCAGTAGTCGGTAGTTCGAAGTTCCAAGATAACAAGGAAGACGAGGCGCTGATGGCGCCTCGTCTTTTTTTATGTACGCGTCGCTCGGGCGGGCGGCCAGCCGCGGGACCCTGGAGGATGCCTGAGCCAGGCCGGACTGGACGCCCGAGGTGCGGCGGGCTGGATGCAACAATCAGGAGGTCTGGATCGTCCGGATGCGGCGCCGTCAGCGAATGGCGTTCCGGCGGACGTTCAGGCCATCGGAAGTGCTTGATTCCCGGAGGGTTCCTCGGAGTCCGGCGAGTTGTCTTCGCTCGGCTCGACCAGGCGGATTCCGAGGAGGGTCAGATCGTCGTTCAGGCGGCGGGGTTGGCAATATGACGTCACCGTTTGATAGATCTTCCGGATCAGGCTCTCTACCGGCATCGTCGAGTTCGCTCGTGCCAGAGCGCACAAGCGTTCCCGGCCGAACTCCTCCTCTTTATCGTTGACCGCCTCCCAGACTCCATCGGTCATCAACAGGATCAGGTCGTCCTGGTGCAGGGCGATCGGGGTCGACTGGGAGTAGCATGGCTCCTTGAGCATCCCCAGCGCCAGGCTGCGTTCGGATAGTTCGAGGAACCGATCTTCACTCGGCCGGTACATGACGGGAACGGCATGACCGGCGTTGGTGTAGGTCAACTCCTGGGTCTCGAGATCCAGCACCGCCAAGAAGAGCGTCATGAAGCGGTCCATCTCCATGTCCTCGACCAGTCGGCGGTTGAGGTTGCCGATGACGGTGGAGAGGTCGGGGAGGGTTTCGACGTAGGCCCTCAGGGAGGCGCGAGCTGTAGCCATCAGCATCGCGGCGCCGATTCCATGGCCCGACACGTCTCCTACGACAACCGCCAGCTTCGTGTCCGAAAGTTGAAAGAAGTCATAGTAGTCGCCACCGGTCTCGTCGTAGCTCTTGTAGAGAGAGGCGATTTCCAGCCCATCCATTCGCGGTGGCGATCCGGGTAGCAGGATGTTCTGGATCTTGCAGGCGACCTGTAACTCGTGTTCCATCTGCTGCTTACGAAGGTAGTGCCGAAGCAGGCGATGGTTGTCGAGGGCCGTCGCTGCGTGCGCTGCCAAGGCGCCCAGCAGGTCCTCGTCGTAGGGCTTGAAGCTGCCACTCTTCTTGTTGATGACCTCGATCACGCCGAGTACCTCGTCATCGTGGTTGAGTAGTGGAACTGCGAGGATGTTACGCGTGCAGAATCCTGTCTTGCGATCCACCTCCGGGTCGAAGTCGGGTGCGGCGTACGCATCATCGATATTGAGTGTCTTGCAG